>NZ_JBITGZ010000001.1:447958-548735 GCF_044457565.1 Kitasatospora sp. NPDC050543
CGACGACGGCGAACCCGAAACCCCCGCCGACACCGAGGACGACGGCGTCAACGGCGCACCGCTCGCCGACTCCGGCGGGCCCGTCCACCCCGGGGTGTGCACCGACGACGGCCCCGTCTCGCAGGACTGCAGATACTCCCCGACGCCCGCATCGTCACCCGCCCCGGCCGTCCGCTCCGCCGGCGCCACCGGCCCACCCGCCACCCGGCTCGTACCCCCGGCCGGGCCCCCGCCGCCCAGCTGCGCCAGCATCCCCCCGCAGGCCGCGACGACCCCCACCGCGGCCACCGCGCGCGCCACCCGCGCCCGCCGCAGCCGGCGCTGCCCCGCCTGCCGCAGCTCGGCCAGCGGCACCCCGCCCACCGGCACCCGGCTCCCGGCCTGCTCGCTCAGCCGGACGACCAGGTCCTCCTCGAACCTGTCCTCAGCGTCCACTGCCGACCACCTCCCGCTCGTGCCCCAGCTGATGCCGGAGCGTCCTCATCGCCCGTGCCAGATGCGTCTTCGCCGTCGCCAGCGAGCAGGAGAGCTCCTCCGCCACCTGCCCCATCGGCAGGTCGAGGTAGTACCGCAGCACCACCACCGCCCGCTGACGCGGCGGCAGCGCGCCCAGCGCCGCGCGCAGTTGCTCGTCCCGCTCCCCGTTCACCGGCTCCACGCCGGGGACGTCCGGCAGCAGCGGGGTGAGCACCTCCCGCCTGGTCCGCCGCCAGCGCGAGACATGGGCGCGGACCATCGCCTTCCTGACGTAGCCCTCGGCCGCCGCGAGCTCCCGGATCGAGCCGCGCTTGACGTACACCCGGGCCAGGGCGTCGTGCAGCAGGTCCCGGGCGTCGTGCACATCGCCCGTGATCAGGTACGCCCCGCGCAGCAGCGCGGTGTACCGCGCCGCGACGAACTCGTCGAACGGGTCTGGTCCCGGGCCCACCGGCCGGCTCACTCGGCCACCACCCGGTTCGAATCGCGTGTCATACCCTCAGGACGCACCGGCGGACCGAAACGGATGACATCCGCCGGGAAATGACGAAGGGCCGGCGCCCGGACACCCGGACACCGGCCCCACCGTTCGTTTCGACCAGCCGTCAGTCGGAGCCGGGCACTCCCGCCCGACGCCGCTTCAGCCACAGGGCCGCCCCGCCCGCCACGACCACCAGGCCGCCGCCGACCGCGACCAGACCCGCCTCGCCGCCGACCGAGCCGCTCAGCACCGGGGCGAAGTCGGCCGACACCGGGGCCGGGGAGGACGCGACACCCGAGTCCGTCTCCGCCACCGACTCCGCATGGGCGACACCCGCACCGGACAGCAGCACCCCCGCCGCACCCACGACGCCGACGGCACCCGCCGCGCCCGTACCCACCCGGCGGCCGAGCTGCCTGAGCCTTACCACCCGGACGCGCCGCAACCGCTGCATCCGCCGCAAACCCCGCATCGAGAACTCCCCAAGAACCCCTTCGCGTACGGGATCGACGGTAGCCGATCCGCGTTGCCGTACCGGGCCGTACACCGGTGCCGGAGCCCAAGCGTTGTACGACCGTTGCGCATCAGCCCCGCCCCACCGGCCCGGTGACCACATGTCAGGACCGGCGCCGGGCGCCGGCGTCAGGTGTTGTAGACCGACTGCGCGCGCTCCAGGCCCTCCGACAGCAGCGACTCCACGGCGTCCGCCGCCCGGTCCACGAACCAGTCGAGTTCCTTGCGCTCGGCACCGGAGAAGTCCTTCAGCACGAAGTCGGCGACCTCCATCCGGCCCGGCGGGCGCCCCACCCCGCAACGCACCCGGTAGTACTCCCGGCCCAGCGCCTTGGTGATCGACTTCAGGCCGTTGTGCCCGTTGTCCCCGCCGCCCAGCTTGAGCCGCAGCGTCGCGTAGTCGATGTCCAGCTCGTCGTGCACGGCCACGATCGCCGAGGTCGGCGCCTTGTAGAAGTCCCGCAGCGCCGTCACCGGACCGCCCGAGAGGTTCATGAAGGTCATCGGCTTCGCCAGCACCACCCGCTGCCCCGCCAGCCGCCCCTCGGCGACCTGAGCGCGGCTCTTGTGCGCCTTGAACTTCGCGCCCATCCGCTGCGCCAGCAGGTCGGCCACCATGAAGCCGATGTTGTGCCGGTTGCGGGCGTACGTCTCGCCCGGGTTGCCCAGCCCGGCCACCAGCCAGGGGCCGGTGTACTTCTCCTCGTCGCTCATCCCACGCTCCTCACTCGCTGAACCGATCATCCCGGACACACCGCTGCCGGACCTACCGCTGCCGGACACACCGCTGCCCCGGACTCCCCCACCAGGGGGACCGGGGCAGCGGTCTCAGACAGTGCGCGGGGCTCAGGCCTCGGCGCCGGCCTCGGCCTCGGCGGCCTCGGCGTCGGCGTCGGCCTGCGAGGCCTGGGCGCCGATGACCTGGAGGACGACGGCGTCGGCCTCGACGGCCAGCGTGGTGCCCTTGGGGAGCTCGATCTGACCGGCGGTGACGGAGGCACCGGCCTCCAGGCCCTCGACCGAGACGGTGACGGACTCGGGCAGGTGGGTGGCCTCGGCCTCGACCGGCAGCGCATTCAGGACGTGCTCGAGCAGGTTGCCGCCGGGGGCCAGCTCGCCCTCGGTGAGAACCGGGATCTCGACGGTGACCTTCTCGCCGCGCTTGACCAGCAGCAGGTCGACGTGCTCGATGGTGCGCTTGATGGCCTCACGCTGGACGGCCTTCGGCAGCACGAACTCGTCCTTGCCCTCGATCGGCACGACCAGCAGGGCGTTCGGGGTCTTGAGGGCCATCATCAGGGCGTGGCTCGGCAGGTTCAGGTGAACCGGCGCGTGGCCGTGGCCGTAGACGACACCGGGGACGAAGCCGGCACGGCGGGCGCGACGGGCGGCACCCTTGCCGAACTCGGTACGGGTCTCAGCGTCAAGGCGGATCTCGGACACGACTGCACTCCTCGTGGAAGAAACGGGCGCGGGGGTGCAGGCAACGCGAAAAACCGCCGGGACCACACCCTCAAACAACTGGGGGGTACTCGGCGGCGTACGACTCTGCGAACGACCGGAAACCGGCCGCAGCAGCGCGTCGATCACGGAGCGGGCACCCGAGAACGGGCACACGGCATCCCTCGCCGAGCATTCTCAGGAGTCTAACCGCTCCCCGGCCCCACCGCGAAATCGGGAGCGGCCCCGGTCCACGAAGGACCGGGGCCGCCGGGGCCGCACAACGAGGCGATCGTCAGTGCACACCCTCGAACAGGCTCGTGACCGAACCCTCCTCGAACACCTCGCGGATCGCGGCCGCGATCGACGGCGCGATCGACAGCGTGGTGATCTTGTCCAGCTGGAGCTCCGACGGGGTCGGCAGCGTGTTCGTGAAGACGAACTCACTCACCCGCGAGTTCTTCAGCCGGTCCGCGGCGGGACCCGACAGCACCCCGTGCGTCGCCGCCACCAGCACATCCGCCGCACCGTTCTCGAACAGCGCGTCCGCGGCCGCACAGATCGTGCCCGCCGTGTCGATCATGTCGTCGACCAGGACACAGACCCGGCCCTCGACATCACCGATGACCTCGGCCGACAGGATGGTGTTCGCCTGCGTCATGTCACGACGCTTGTGGATGATCGCCAGCGGCGCACCCAGCCGGTCACACCACTGGTCCGCGACCTTCACCCGGCCCGCGTCCGGCGAGACCACCGTCAGCTTCGAGCGGTCCACCTTCTCGCCCACGTAGTCCGCCAGCATCGGCAGCGCGAACAGGTGATCCACCGGACCCGAGAAGAAGCCCTGGATCTGCGCGGTGTGCAGATCCACCGCCATGATCCGGTCCGCACCGGCCTGCGCCAGCAGGTCCGCCATCAGGCGGGCCGAGATCGGCTCACGGCCCAGGTGCTTCTTGTCCTGGCGGGCATAGCCGTAGAACGGGACGATCGCCGTGATGCTCCGGGCGGAAGCCCGCTTCAGAGCATCGATCATGATCAGCTGCTCCATGATCCACTGGTTGATGGGAGCCGTGTGGCTCTGCATCACGAAGCAGTCGGCGCCACGCGCCGAATCCAGGAAACGCACGTAGATCTCGCCGTTGGCGAAGTCCAGGGCCTTGGTCGGGACGAGCTCGGTGCCCAGCGCCGCGGCCACCTCCTTCGCCAGCTCAGGGTGGGCACGGCCGGAGAAGAGCTTCAGCTTCTTCTCACCCGACGTCGTGATCCCGCTCACTGCACCGTCTCCTCGCGTTGCTTACGCACATGAACCCGCCCCGCCGCAGGCAGGCAGACGCCTGAGAGCGATGAGAGTCGGGGATTGGCGGTACGCCTCGGCACGGGCCGTAAGCCCAATGGCGCACGTATGTACTCCAGGTTACGCGCCCGCCAGGAAAGCGTCCGCTCCGGGACCGCCCCTCGGACACCCGCCAACCCCGCCCCGAGGCCACACCCACGGCACCTCAGGCCTCCGCGGGCCCCCCCGCCGCAGCCGCCTGCGCCGCCTCGGCCGACGACGTACCCGGACGCTTGCGCGCCACCCAGCCCTCGATGTTGCGCTGCTGCGCCCGGCTCACGCCCAGCGCACCCGCCGGCACATCGTTGGTGATCACCGATCCCGCCGCCGTGTACGCCCCGTCCCCCACCGTCACCGGCGCGATGAACATGTTGTCCGACCCAGTCCGGCAATGCGCCCCGATCACCGTCCGGTGCTTGTTCACCCCGTCGTAGTTCACCGTCACCGAAGCAGCACCCACATTGCTGCCCTCACCGATCGTGGCATCCCCGATGTACGACAGGTGCGGCACCTTCGCACCCTCACCCAGCTCCGAGTTCTTGATCTCCACGTACGTCCCGACCTTCGCCCTGCGCGCCAGCCGCGCCCCGGGCCGCAGATACGCGTACGGACCCACCGAAGCACCGTCCCCCACCTCCGCACGATCCGCCGTGGTGTTGCTCACATGCGCCCCCGCACCCACCCGCGTGTCACGCAGCGTCGAGTTCGGACCCACCTCGCAGCCCTCACCCAGATGCGTCCCCCCGTGCAACTGCGTGTTCGGCAGCACCACCGCATCCGGCTCGTACGACACCTGCACGTCGAACCACGTCGACGCCGGATCCACCACCGTCACACCCGCCCGCATCGCCCGCTCCAGCAGGCGGTCGTTCAACAGCCGACGCGCCTGCGCCAGCTGCACCCGGTCGTTGATCCCCAGAATGTCCCGGTAGTCCGCCGCCACCACCGCACCCACCCGGTGACCACTCTTCCGCAGGATCTCCAACGTGTCCGTGAGGTACTCCTCACCCTGCACGTTGTCCGTCGTCACCCGGCCCAGCGCCTGCGCCAGCAGCTTCGCATCGAACGCGAACACCCCCGAGTTGATCTCGGTGATCGCCCGCTGCGCGTCCGTCGCGTCCTTCTCCTCGACGATCGCCGCCACCGCGCCGTCCGCCTCGTCCCGCAGGATCCGCCCGTACCCGAACGCGTCCGGCACCACCGCCGTCAGCACCGTCACACCGTTGCCCTGCTCCGCGTGCGCCCGCGCCAGCGCCGCCAGTGTCCCACCCGTCAGCAGCGGCGCGTCACCGGTGGTGATGATCACCGTGCCGTCCAGCCGCGCCCCGTCCGCCGCCAGCGCCTCCAGCGCCGTACGCACCGCGTGACCGGTGCCCTTCTGCTCCGCCTGCACCACCGCCCGCGCCGCCGGGTACTCCGCGGCCAGGTGCTCCTGCACCTTCTCCCGCATGTGCCCGACCACCACGACCAGCTGCTCCGGGGTCAACTCCTGCGCCGCCGCCACCGCGTGGCCCACCAGCGACCGCCCGCACACCTCGTGCAGCACCTTGGGCAGGCTGTTCGACTTCATCCGCGTCCCGCCGCCGGCGGCGAGCACAATGACAGCGGCAGGGGAATTGGCACTCACGCGGAGGCTCCTCGATCGGGTTCACAGAGAGGGCAGAGCAGCCCGAGACCCAGATCCGCACATCCGCGCCTCGGCGGTTCGAGGATAGTGCGAGGCCGGACGGCAAGCAGACAGCCCCCGACCCTGCTGCACGCTGGGCCGGGGGCTGCTCGCGCTGTGCTCCCGGAGGAGGATTCGAACCCCCATAAGCTGGACCAAAACCAGCTGTCCTGCCCTTAGACGATCCGGGACGGACACTCCGATCGACCCTGTCGCCAGGGCTGCGTCCGCCTAGCCTACGGGGTACGGGGCTCCGCATCTACCACCATTCCTGACCACCACCCCTCGATCCGCCGGTAGAGATCCGCGCAGCCGAGCACGTTGACGGACAGGCAGCCGTGGTGGTTGACCCCAATGTTCTTCCGTGTCGTTGTGGGGTTGTGCCGCTTGAGTGTCGCTCGCTGGAGGAAGTCGGTCGGCACGCCCGCGATCTGGGCCCAGTAACGCTCGGCCGAAGTGACATCCGCCGACTCGTGAATCGCCACCCTCAGTCGCCATCGGTCCTGCTCCACCCCCAGGAGGCGAAGCCACCTCAGGTAGAGCTGGATGACCTGCGGATCACTGTTGATGAACCGCACTCTCTCCCGGCGGTCGTACTCCTTGTCCTTGCCGCCCTCAGCCCAGTAGAGCGCCACGCCGAGCACGAAGAGATCCCGCTCACTGAGTGGTCCGACCTCGGCCCTCGCCGTCGCCTTCGTCCTTGCACGGTGCTCTTCCCGCCTCGCCATGGCGGCCGCAAGCCGCTCCTTGCCGCGGTACGCCCTGGCTCTGCGGGGCGGCTTCGGCATGTCCCGCACCCAGAGGGATATCGAGCTCTTCGACACCCCCAGGGCCGCCTGGATCTCGTCGTACGTCCGGCCCTCGCCGCGGAGGCGCCGGGCTGCTGCCTGCTGTTCGGTCTTCGCTCGCATGGGGGGATTCTGTGCAGGCGCGGCGGTCGTTACCGGTGGGTTCAGACAGGGTCCATCCAGTCGAGTGAATTTGCTAAAGCCCAGTTCGGATCCCCCTCCCGCTACTTCCCTTCCGGATGCCGGGCAACCTACGATGCCGTAAGTTACGCCTTCGTAGGCTCGCTCTCCTCCCTCAGGGACTCCCCATGACCATCCAGGCCAGCGAAGCGCGCGCAGACTCCGCGCCCGACCCCGACCCCAGACTCCTCTCCGCCACCCGCGGTGGCGAGAAGCAGGGGGCCGCCGAGCGGATCACGCTCGCCCTGTTCATCGGTGTGCCGTTCCTGGCCCTGGTCGCCGCCGTGCCGGTGGCCTGGGGGTGGGGGCTGGGCTGGACGGATCTCGCGATCGCGACCGTCATGTACTTCACCGCGTGCCACGGCATCACGATCGGCTATCACCGCTTCTTCACCCACGGCGCCTTCAAGGCCAACCGCACCCTGACCCTCGCGCTGGCGATCGCCGGCAGCCTGGCGATCGAGGGGCCGCTGGTGCGCTGGGTGGCGGACCACCGCAAGCACCACCGGTTCAGTGACAAGGAGGGCGACCCGCACTCGCCGTGGCGCTACGGCGAGAGCGTCCCCGCCCTGCTCAGGGGTCTGTGGTGGGCGCACATGGGCTGGCTCTTCGACGAGGAGCAGACCCCGCAGCTGAAGTACGCGCCCGATCTGGTGCGCGACCCGGCCATAAGGCTGATCTCCCGGCTGTTCTGGCTCTGGACGCTGATCTCGATGCTGATCCCGCCGCTGGTCGGCGGTCTGGTCTCGATGTCCTGGCAGGGTGCGCTGTCGGCGTTCTTCTGGGGCTCGCTGGTGCGGGTGGCCCTGCTGCACCACGTGACCTGGTCGATCAACTCGATCTGCCACGCGATCGGCGCGCGGCCGTTCAAGTCGCGGGACAGGTCCGGCAACGTGTGGTGGCTGGCGGTGCTCTCCTGCGGTGAGTCGTGGCACAACCTGCACCACGCGGACCCGACCTCGGCCCGGCACGGGGTGCTGCGCGGCCAGGTGGACTCCTCGGCTCGGCTGATCCGCTGGTTCGAGCTGGCCGGCTGGGCGCGGGACGTCCGCTGGCCGGACGCGGAGCGGATCGCCGCCCGCCGCGCCGCATGAGGCGGCGCCTGCAGCATGATGTAGGGGTGAACGGGAGCAGCGGAGACAGTGCAGACGGCCACCGGACCTCGCGGACGGGGGCCGCGCCGGGCGCGGCGGCCCGGCCGCGGTCCGCTGCCCCGGCGGCCCGCCCCCGGGGTGGTCGGGTCCGGATGACCGGGAAGCAGCGGCGGGAGCAGTTGCTGGAGATCGGTCGCTCAGTGTTTGCCGAGCGGGGGTACGACGGCACGTCGGTGGAGGAGATCGCCGAGCGTGCGGGGGTGTCGAAGCCGGTGGTGTACGAGCACTTCGGGGGCAAGGAGGGGCTGTACGCGGTCGTGGTGGACCGGGAGATGCAGCTGTTGCTGGACATGGTGACGGGGGCGTTGACGGGCGGGCATTCGCGGGAGCTGCTGGAGCAGGCGGCGTTCGCGTTGATGGATTACATCGACACGTCGACGGATGGTTTCAAGATTCTGGTGCGGGATTCGCCGGTGGCGCAGTCGACGGGGACGTTCGCGTCGCTGATCAGTGATATCGCGACGCAGGTGGAGGACATTCTGGGGCTGGAGTTCAAGGCCCGGGGGTTCGATGCGCGGTTGGCGCCGATGTACTCGCAGATGCTGGTGGGGATGGTGGCGTTGACGGGGCAGTGGTGGCTGGAGGTGCGTAAGCCGCAGAAGGCGGAGGTGGCGGCGCATCTGGTGAATCTGGCGTGGCACGGCCTGGAGGGTATGGAGCGGCATCCGACGCTGGTGGGGGAGCGCAAGGCGTAGCCCGCCGGGCTGCCGGGGTGGCCGGCGGGCTTGGACCCCGGCTGGTCCCGGCCTGAGGACGTGACTGAGGCCCTGACTGAAGCCCCCGCCTGGGGTTCGGGTGGGCCTTGCGGGCGGGTTCAGGTGCGTGTTGCGACGGCGAAGATGCGGCGGAACGGGAAGACGGTGCCGTGTGGGCCTGCGGGGTAGGCCTGGTCGAGCAGGGTGCGGTACTCGGTGAGGAAGGCCGTCCGGTCGGCGGGGCCGGTGAGCCGGCTGAGGACGGGGCGCAGGGTGGTGCCCTTGACCCATTCGAGGACGGGGTGGGGGCCGGTGAGCAGGTTGTAGTAGGTGGTCTCCCAGAGGTCGACGGTGCAGTGGGCGGCTGTGAGGGTGTCGAGGTAGTCGGTGGGGTGGTGGGTGCCGGCGGGGGTGGTGTCGTGGCCGAGGGTGGGGTTCCAGCGGGGGCTGTGGCGGAGTTCGGTGAGCAGGGTGTGGCTGGGTGCGTCGAAGTTGCCGGGGACCTGGAAGGCGATGGCGGCGCCGGGTTTGAGGGCGTGGGCCCAGGTGCTCAGGAGGTCGAGGTGGCCGTCGACCCACTGCAGGGTGGCGTTGCTGAGGATGAGGTCGGGGGCGGTCGGGGTGGGGTCGTAGTCGCGGGCGTCGGCGAGCAGGTAGTGGGCATCGGGTTCGCCGTGGGTGCGGGCGGTGGCGAGCATGTCGGGGGAGTTGTCGATGCCGGTGAGGTCGGCGTGGGGCCAGCGTTGCCGGGCGGCGGCGGTGGAGTTGCCGGGGCCGCAGCCGATGTCGTGGATGACGGGGGTGTCGGCGCCGGGGAGGGTGGGGACGCGGGCGAGGAGTTCGTGGACCGGCCTGGTTCGTTCGTCGGCGAAGCGCAGGTACTGGGTGGGGTCCCAGTGGGGTGTCGTCATGGCCGCACCTCTCAGGTCTCTTGACGTCAAGATATTCACTCGCAGCCTGCTCCTGGCATTTCTCGATGTCAAGAGACTTCACATCGACACATCCCCCGATACACTGATCGTCATGGAGGACGAGGTCGACCGCCTGGTCGCAGCATGGCGCCGAGAGCGCCCCGACCTCGACGTGGAACCACTTGAGGTGCTCAGCCGGGTCAGCAGACTCGCCCGGCACCTCGACCGCGCCCGCCGCACGGCCTTCGCCGAGCACGGCCTGGAGCCGTGGGAGTTCGACGTTCTGACGGCGCTTCGACGGGCCGGCCCCCCCTACCAGCTCTCCCCCGGACAGCTGCTCACCCAGACGCTGGTGACCTCCGGGACGATGACCAACCGGATCGACCGCCTCACCGGCAAGGGCCTGGTCAAGCGCCTGCCCGACCCGGACGACCGGCGTGGCGTCCTGGTGCGGCTGACCGACGACGGCCGCGACCGCGCCGACCAGGCACTCGCCGGGCTGCTCGCCCACGAGCGGGCGCTGCTGGCCGAGCTCACGGCCGGGCAGCAGGGCGAACTGGCGGGGCTGCTGCGCCGGCTCGTCGCACCGTTCGACAACGTCCCGGGCTGAGCCCCCGCGCTCCGCCGCCCCTCCCGCTCCCGCCTCCTCCTCGCGGGCGCGGCCCCGCCGGCTGCTCCACCCCGGTGTCGGCCGCCCGGGCGACCCGCGAGCGGCCCGCGCGGTCCGGCTGCACCCCGCGCCCAGCCCTCAACTCACCCTTCGGGCAAGGACGTCCGCCGATCGGGGCGCACTCCGCCGGCCCGGCCCGCCGGGCCGCAGGTGCGGCGGGCCGCCGGGTGGATCGCGGCGCCCGGTGATCTGCTGGAGACCCGGCCGGATGCCCGACGCGGACGAAGCCCTGCACTGTGGGCGGCCCGGCACCAGCCACCCACCTCCCAGGGAGAGACCTTGCTGAGATTCCCACGCCGCGCCGCCCTCGGCGCCGCGGCGGCCGCGCTGGCCCTGTTCGCCCCGGCCCCGGCGACCGCCGTCGCCCCGCCGCTCTCCGATCCGCACATCATCGCGCACTTCGACAAGTCGCTTGGGCAGTTGCCGGAGAACCTGGCGCTGGAACCGGACGGCTCGGCCGACCTGACCTTCGTCGGCAGCCGGCAGATCGTCCGGGTCACCCTCGCCGGCGATCTCACCACGCTGGCCCAGCTGCCGCCCACCTCGGCGCCCGTCACGCCGGTGATCGGCATCGCGGCGCCCACCGGGATCGACCGGGCGCACGACGGCACGCTGTACTTCAACTACGCCACCGGCACCGCGGAGCTCCAGGGCGTCTGGCGGCTGGTCCCCGGCGGCACGCCCGAGCGGATCGCGGCGCTGCCGCCGAACGGCCTGCCCAACGGGCTGGCGCTGGACGAGCACGCCGGCGTGATCTACTCCGCGGACTCGGTGCTCGGCACGGTCTGGCGGATCCCCCTCGCCGGTGGCACGGCGACCGCCTGGGCCACCGGGCCGGAGCTGCTGCCGACCACCTTCATCGGCGCCAACGGTCTCAAGGTGCACCACGGCGCCGTCTGGGTGAGCAATTCCGACCAGGGCACCCTGCTGCGGATCCCGCTCTGCGACGGCGGATCGCCGGGGCCGGTCTCGGTCCGGGCCTCCGGGCTGCCCGGGATCGACGACTTCGCCTTCACCGGGCACGGTGACACGGTGCTCGCCGCGATCAACCCCTCCAGCGAGCTGGCGCTCGTGACGCCCGACGGCGACCACCACATCGTGCTCACCGCCGCGGACGGCCTGTCCAACCCCTCCGCCGTCGCGCTGCGCGGCCGCACGGTGTACGTCACCAGCCCCGCCTTCAACACGGCGGACCCCAACCTGCTGCTCGCCCGGATCACCCGGTACGACCGGACCGACGGCTCCGACAGCTAGGCGCCGGGCCCCGGGCCCGCGCTCAGAACCCGTCCGGGTACGGGCTGCTGAGCGCGGGCACCGGGGCCTCCTGCGGGGTGCGGTAGCCGGGCAGCAGCTCGGCCAGGCGCCGGCGGACCTCCGGGTCGCAGTTACCGGCGGCCGCCTCGTACAGGCCGGTCAGGCCGCCGGCCAGGTCCTCGGGGCCGGCCGTGTGCTCGGCGACGGTGGCGTAGATCCGCGCGTGCGCCGTCGGCAACCGCTCCTCCCCCTCCGAGAACAGCGCCTCGTTGAGCTTCTCCCCCGCGCGCAGCCCCGTGTAGCGGATCTCCACCTCGTCGGCGGCCAGCTGCACCTGCTCGGCGAAGTTGTGCACCAGGTCGACGATCCGTACCGGCTCACCCATGTCGAGGACGAACACCTCCCCGCCGCGCGCCATCCGGCCGGACTCCAGCACCAGGCCGACGGCCTCCTCGATGGTCATGAAGAACCTGGTCACGTCGGGGTGGGTGATGGTGACCGGGCTGCCGCTGCGCAGCTGCTCGGCGAGCACGGAGAGCAGGGAGCCGCGGGAGCCGAGGACGTTGCCGAAGCGGACGGCGGAGAACACCCCGGTGCCGAGGTTGCGGGCGTCGCGGGCGTTGGCCTGGACGATCAGCTCGGCGAGGCGCTTGCTGGCGCCGAGGACGGAGGTCGGGTCGGCGGCCTTGTCGGTGGAGATCAGGACGAACCGTTCGACGCCGGTGGCGAGGGCGGCCTCGACCAGGTGGTCGGTGCCGAGCACGTTGGACTTCACGGCCTCGCTGGGGTGGCGTTCCAGCAGCGGCAGGTGTTTGTGCGCGGCGGCGTGGAAGACCACCTCGGGTTTCAGGTCGCGGAAGATCTGCTGGATCCGGGGGCGGTCGCGGATGTCGGCGATCACCAGGGAGTCGTCGGTGAGCAGCGCCTCGCCCCAGATCTCCAGCTGGAGGCGGTGCAGGTTGGACTCGTCGTGGTCGAGCATGTAGAGCTCGCTCGGGCCGAAGGCGTGGACCTGGCGGCAGAGTTCGCTGCCGATGGAGCCGCCGGCGCCGGTGACCAGGACGCGTCGGCCCTCGATCACCGCGCGGACGTCGGAGGAGACGACGTGCACCTCGTGGCGTCCGATCAGCCGGTTGACGTCCAGGCTGCGCATGTCGGAGCCGACCACCTCGCGGCGTAGGGCGGAGAGGAAGGAGGGCAGGTAGCGGACGGCGGCGCCGGCGGCCGCGGCGGCGGTGGCGAGGGCGCGGACCCGCTGCGGGGCGAGGCCGGGGATGGCGAGGGCGACGACCTGGGCGCGGTGGTGGACGGCGAGGGCGGTGAGGTCGGTGAGCGGGCCGAGGACGGGGACGGCGTCGACGAGGCGTCCGGCCTTGGCGGGGTCGTCGTCGAGTAAGCCGATCGGGGTGAGGCCGAAGTCGGGGGTGCGGTGCAGGTCCCGGACCAGCGCGGTGCCGGCCGACCCCGCCCCGACGACCAGCGTGCGCAGGCCCGCCGTCGGGCCGTGCTGCCTGGTATGAACCGAATTCGGGCGTGCGGGATTACTGTTCGGCGACATCTGTCCTCCGGTTTTCCCTGACCTGACGGAGTCGGTACCTGGGTGGTGCGGGGCTGGTCAGCCGACGCCGGGCGCTGCGGTCGAGGCGACGGACGGCGGTGCGGTGATCGGGGCCGGCTCGGCGGGGCCGACGCCCGCCCGGCGGGCGACCGCGACGGCGGCGAGGGTGGAGTGCACCCCGAGCTTGCCGAGGACGTTCTGCATGTGGGTGCGCACGGTGTGCGGGGAGAGGTAGAGCCGTTCGGCGACGGCCTGCCGGCCCAGGCCCGCGACCATGCAGCGCAGGACCTGCTTCTCCCTCGGGGTGAGGGTGTCGACGAGCCGTTCGCTCTCGGTGCGGTCGCGGCGGGCGTTGGTGAGTTCCCTGATCACGCCGGTGAGGAGGGCGGGCGGGAGGTGGGTCTCGTCGCGCAGGACGCCGCGGACGACGGCCATCAGGCGGCTGAGGGAGCTCTCCTTGGCGACCCAGCCGCCGGCGCCGGCGTGGAAGGCCCGGGCGGCCCGGCGCGGGTCGTCGGCGGCGGCGAGGACGATGGCGCGCAGGCCGGGGTGGTTGCGGCGGGCCCGGGCCAGCAGCGTGATGCCGTCGGCGGCGGGGCCGTGCGGGGGCGCGTGGACGGGCGCCGGGGGCTGGGCGGGCGCGAGGCCGGGGCGGGCGTCCGCCCGGACCTCACTCCGGAACTCGTTCCGGGAGTCGCCTCGGACCTCGGCGCGGGTGTCGCTCCGGGTGTCGCTCCGGAGTTCGGTCGTGGCCCTGCGCGGGGGCGGGACGGAGGGCACCGCACGCGGCCGGCCGGAGCCGAGGTCCGCGTCGATCAGGACGATGTCGAAGGCGCGGCCCTCCGCGGCGGCCCGCTCCAGTGCCCGTTCGGCCGCGGTCGCACTGCCGGCCGCGCCGACCTCGACATCGGGCTCGGCGGCGAGTGCCGCGGCCAGCGCCTCGGCGAAGATCCGGTGGTCGTCGACCACCAGGACGCGGATCCGCCCCATCGTCACTTCCCCCCTGCTCAGGCGCCGACCCCCACCGGTACCGGAATCAGCGTACGGGGCGGGGGACGGCTCGGTGGGGGTTTGGTGAAGTTTCCCGCGGCGGCGGCGGGGACGGGCGAACTCACCTGGGGCACACTCGACTTGGGGCCCCTGGGGCAGGAGTGACGACAGCGTCTCCGGGGCCGCGAGGGGCCGCTCGGCCGACGCGGCGCGGGCGGTGCGGCGGGCGCCGGCGGTGCGGCGGGCGCGGCGGGCACGGCCGGTGCGGCGGGAACCGCTCAGCCGGTGCCGCCGACGACCGGTCAGCCGATGCGGCGGGCGCCCGCCGACGGGACGGCGGTGAAGGTGCGCGGCTCGGCATGGCCGGCGTCCCGGAAGGCCGCGGTCACCGCCTCGGCCACCTGGTCGAGCGCGTACTGCGCCACCAGCGCGATGACGGAGCCGCCGAACCCGCCGCCGGTCATCCGGGCTCCGAGCGCGCCGGCCGCGACGGCGGTGGCGACGGCGAGGTCGGTCTCCGGGCAGGAGACCCGGTAGTCGTCGCGCAGCGAGGCGTGCCCGGCGGTGAGGATCGGGCCGAGGGCGGCCGCGTCACCCCGGTCCAGGTGCTCGACGGCCTGCCGGACCCGGCCGTTCTCGGTCACCACGTGGCGTACCAGCGGCCCCAGTTCGGCCGGCAGCCGGCCGAGGGCGGTGTCGAGGCCGTCCGCGGGCAGGTCGCGCAGCGCGCGCAGGCCGAGCAGTCCGGCCGCCCGCTCGCAGCCGGCCCGCAGCCCGGCGTAGGCGCCGTCGGCGAGGTCGTGCTTGACCCGGGTGTCGATGACCAGCAGCCGCAGGCCCTGCGCGGCGAGGTCCAGCGGTACCTGGCGCTGGGTGAGGTCGCGGGTGTCGAGGAAGAGCGCCGCGCCGTCGGCGCAGCACATCGAGGCCATCTGGTCCATGATCCCGCAGGGCACGCCGGCGTAGTCGTTCTCGGCCCGCTGGGCGATCAGGGCGAGGTCGGCCGGGGCCAGGGCGAGGTCGTAGAGGTCGTTGTAGGCGGCGGCGACCGCGCATTCCAGCGCTGCCGAGGACGACAGCCCGGCGCCGGTGGGGACGTCGCTGTCGATGAGGATGTCGGCGCCGCCGACGGCGTGCCCGGCGTCCCGAAGGGTCCGGACGACCCCGGCGGGGTACTTGGTCCAGCCCCGGGTGCGGGCGCCGGTGAGCAGCGGGAGGGGGATCTGCAGCGGCAGCCGGGCCTGGACGCTGTAGAGGCGCAGGACGTCGTCCTCGCGCCGCCGGACGGTCGCCCTGGCCGCGTGCGGCAGGGCGATCGGCAGGACGAAGCCGTCGTTGTAGTCGGTGTGCTCGCCGATCAGGTTGACCCGGCCCGGCGCCGCCCACGTTCCGTCGGGGGCGGCGCCGAACACCTCGTAGAACTGCGTCACTTCGTCCTTTCCAGGGTGAACGCCCAGGCGTCCGCGACGATCGCGTCGAGCTCCGGGCGGCTGGGGCGCCAGCCGAGGGCGTCGTGGGCGCGCTGGGCGGAGGCGACCAGGACGGCCGGGTCGCCGGGGCGGCGCTCGGCGGTGACGACCGGGATCTCCCGGCCCGTCACGCGCTTGACCGACTCGATGACCTCGCGGACCGAGAAGCCGCTGCCGTTGCCGAGGTTGCAGATCAGGTGCTCGCCGGGCTTGGCGGCGTCCAGGGCCAGCAGGTGGGCCTCGGCGAGGTCGGCGACGTGGATGTAGTCGCGGATGCAGGTGCCGTCGGGGGTCGGGTAGTCGTCGCCGTAGACGGCGATGTGCGGGCGCTGCCCGAGCGCGGCCTGGAAGACCAGCGGGATGAGGTGCGACTCGGGGTCGTGCCGCTCGCCGTACGCGCCGTACGCGCCGGCCACGTTGAAGTAGCGCAGGCTGACGGCGGCCAGCCCGTGGGCGGCGGCCTCGCTGGTGATCAGGTGGTCGACGGCGAGCTTGGTCGCGCCGTAGGTGTTGGTCGGGGAGGTGCGGGCGGTCTCGGCGATCGGGACGATCTCGGGCTCGCCGTACACGGCGGCGGTGGAGGAGAAGACCAGCTTGCGGACGCCGGCCTTGCGCATCGCGGCGACCAGCTCCAGCGAGCCGGCGACGTTGTTGCGCCAGTACTTCTCCGGGTCCGCGACCGACTCGCCGACCTGGGAAGAGGCCGCGAAGTGCAGGACGCCGTCGAAGGAGGCGTCGAGTACGTCGCCCGCGTCCTGGATCCGGCCGCGCACGAAGTCGGCGCCGGCCGGCACGCCCTCGCGGAAGCCGGTGGAGAGGTCGTCCAGGACGGTGACCTGGTGGCCCGCCTCCAGCAGGTGGGCGGCGACGACGCCGCCGACGTAGCCGGCGCCACCGGTGACCAGGTACTTACTCATTGTGCGACCTCCCGCAGGCGATGCGCCGCCGCCTCCGGCGACACATCGTTGATGAACGCGTCCATGCCGGATTCGGTCCCGGCCAGGAACTTGAGCCTGCCCACCGTACGACGGATCGTGAACAGCTCCAGGTGCAGGGCCAGCTCCTCGCCGTGGAGTGCCGGTGCCTGGTGCCAGGCCGCGATGTACGGCGTCGGTTGGGCCCGCTCATTGTGCCCCGGATCGGCGTCGGGGCCGTCCTCGGTGAAGATCCGGTCGAAGCGTCGCAGCAGGTCGAGGTAGATCCTGGGGAACTCGGCGCGCTCGTCCTCGGTGAGGCGGGTCAGGTCGGCGACCCTGCGGTTGGGCTGGAGGTGTACCTCGTACGGCCAGCGTGCGGCGAAGGGCACGAACGCCGTCCAGTGCCGGCCCGTGATCACCACCCGTACGGGGTCGGCGTGTTCGGCGGCGAGGAGGTCCTCGAACAGGTTGCGCCCGGTGCGGGCCCGGTGCTCGGCGGCGCGCTCGATCATCCGGGCGGTGCGGGCGGTGACGAACGGGAAGGCGTAGATCTGGCCGTGCGGGTGGGCCAGGGTGACGCCGATCTCGGCGCCGCGGTTCTCGAAGCAGTAGACCTGCCTGACACCGGGGAGGGCGGAGAGTTCGGCGGTGCGGTCCGTCCAGGCGTCCAGCACCCGGCGGGCCTTGGCCTCGCCGATGCCGGCGAAGGAGGCGTCGTGCTCGGAGGTGAAGCAGACCACCTCGCAACGGCCGATGCCGGGGGCGGCGCGGTACGGCGACGGGGTGGTGGCGGGGGCCTGGCCTGCGGGATCGACGGGGTGGACGAGGTCGGCCGGGTCCCCTTCGAAGGCTCCTGCGCTGAGAGACGGGAAGCGGTTCTCGAAGACCACCACGTCGTAGTCCTCGGCGGGGATCTCGCTGAGGCGGCCCTCGGCGCTGGGGCAGAGCGGGCACTGGTCGGCCGGGGGGTGATAGGTGCGGGCCTGGCGGTGCGCGGCGATGGTGACGTGGTCGCCGGTGGTCGGGTCGCGGCGGACCTCGGCCCGGTCGGCCGCCGGCTCCAGCGGCCGGCGGTCGACGGCCTCGCGGGGGGCCGCGCCGTCCTCGTCGTAGTAGATGAGTTCGCGGCCGTCCGCCAGCTTGGTGGTGGTCTTACGCACGCCCTGGATCTCCTGCCGCTGTGCGCCACATGTCGAACATAATTGAACGAGAACCCCCAACAGTCAACACTCCCGCGTACGCGGGCGGCTGGCGGCTGGCGGCTGGCGGCTGGCGGCTGGCGGCTGGCGGCTGGCGGCTGGCCCAGGATTCGGGCCCGGGCTCGGGCGCGCGCCCGGGCTCGCGGGCATGGATTGGACGCCCGGGCTCGGGGAGCGCGGCTCAGTCGCGGGCGACGCGTTCCAGCAGGCCGGTACGGGCGGCCACGGCGGCCGCCTCGAGTCTGGTGCGCGCACCGAGCTTCATCAGGACCCGCTGGACGTGGGTGCGCGCCGTACTGGAGGCGATCCGCATGCCGGCCGCGATCGCGTGGGTGTCCTCGCCCTCCGCGATCCGCGCCAGCACCTGCACCTCACGGCGGGTCAGCAGCCGCAGCAGCCGCAGCGACTCGTCGTCCGGCTCCGCCGCGGGCCGCAACAGCCGCTCGAACGCGCCCTGCAGGACGTCCACCGCGACGGCGGCCTCCCCGGCGCGCACCCGCGCGATGGCCCGTTCGACCACCTCGATCCGCTCGTCGCTGCGCACATAGCCGGCCGCCCCGGCCGCGAAGGCCGCTGCCACCCCGCGCAGTTCGCCGACCGGGCCGAGCACGATCACCGACACCTCGGGCCGTTCCCGGCGGATCCGCCGCAGCGCCTCGAAGGCACCGGGCTCCCCCGGTGCGGCCACGCCCAGCAGGCACACCTCCGGCCTGCGGGCCACCACCAGGTCAGCGGCCGCGCCGCCCGGCGAGCCGACGGCGAGGATCCGGTGTCCGCGCAGCTGGAGGGCGGTGGCCAGTGCCTCAGCCAGCAGCCGGTGGTCGTCGACCACCACGAGCCGAACGCCCAAGGCGCCCCTCCCACCAGTCCGGTCCGGCCGGCGCCCGCACCGGACTGCGACGGGCCGCCAATGACGCACCATCACAGCGCATTCCGTACCCGACCCGCCAGACCGCGTACCCGCGCCCGGTCCACGGCCTTGACGAGGGTACGCAAAAGACCCCCGCCAGAGGCGAGGGTCTTGCTTGTGGAGCCCCCATGCGGAATCGAACCGCAGACCTTCTCCTTACCATGGAGACGCTCTACCGACTGAGCTATAGGGGCGAACTGGCCGAACAAGGAAGACAGTACACGGCCTCCGGGCCGAAAGTGAAATCGATGCCCCGGCGGACCCGGCCACTCCTCGCCCACCCCGCGCTCACTCCTCCGCGGCTCCGGCGTGCAGAGCGTCGAACTCCTCGCGGGCCGCGAGCATCCGCTCGGTGTTGAGCTCCGTCCAACGCCCGATCGGCGTCACCAGCGCGGCCAGCTCGCGCCCCGGCGACAGCAGGTCGTACACCACCCGGGGCGGAGTCTGCGGGTGCACGGTGCGCCGCACCAGACCGTCCCGCTCCAGGGTGCGCAGCGACTGGGTGAGCATCTTGCGACTGACCCCGTCGACCGCCCGCTGAAGCCCGGAGAAGCGCTGCGCGCCGAGCTCCGCCAGGCACATCAGGATCAGCAGCGACCACTTGTCGGCAAGCTCGGCGAACATCGCCCGGCTCGGGCAGAGCTGCGCGAAGACGTCGAGCGCCTGCTCCTGGCCTCGGCCCGCGCCCTGACCCTCGCTCTGCCGGTCCTGCTCCCGCTGCTCCTGCGTCGTCATGACTCCCAGGGTACCGGCAAGGTCTCCATCGAGCACTTGGTAACCAGGAGAGACTTGGTCTATATTCGAGACCGAGAGCGGCGCCCGTCCGTCCGCACCGCTCTCGACCTCTGCCGTATCCCCC
Organism: Kitasatospora sp. NPDC050543; assembly: GCF_044457565.1. Lineage (NCBI taxonomy): Bacteria > Bacillati > Actinomycetota > Actinomycetes > Kitasatosporales > Streptomycetaceae > Kitasatospora > Kitasatospora sp. NPDC050543. The sequence continues at coordinate 467,423 of NZ_JBITGZ010000001.1, forward strand.
TGCGTTCAGGAGTGCCTCCGCCATGACCACCACTCGTCCGACCGTCGCCATCGCCTTCCACTCCGGCTACGGCCACACCGCCGTCCTGGCCGAGGCCGTCGCCCGCGGTGCCGCCACCGCCGGTGCCGACGTCGTCCCGATCGCCGTGGACACCATCACCGACGAGCAGTGGGCGCAGCTGGACGCCGCCGACGCGATCATCTTCGGCTCGCCCACCTACATGGGCACCGCCTCCGGCGCCTTCCACGTCTTCGGCGAGGCCAGCAGCAAGCGCTGGTTCACCAACGCCTGGGCCGACAAGCTGGCCGCCGGCTTCACCAACTCCGCCTCCAAGAGCGGCGACAAGTCCTCCACCCTGGCCGGCTTCCAGGTGCTCGCCGCCCAGCACGGCATGCACTGGGTCAACCTCGGTCTGAAGCCGGGCTGGAACTCCACCACCGCCAGCGAGAACGACCTCAACCGCCTCGGCTTCTTCGCCGGCGCGGCCGCGTCCACCCCGTCCGACGGCGGCGTGGACGCCGTGCACAAGGCCGACATCGCCACCGCCGAGCACCTCGGCGAGCGGGTCGCCCGGCACGCCGAGGTCGTCCTGGCGGGCCGGGCCGCCCTCGCCGCGCGCGGCTGAGCGACCCGCTCCGCCTCGCACCCCCACGCCGTCACGCTGGTACGCCGTCACGCGTCGCCCGTCACGCCGCCGGGTCCGTACCCGGTACGGCTGCCCGGCGGCGTCCGGTGTCCGGGTGCGGCCGCGCCGTGAGGTCCGCGCCGCTGGTCTCGGGCAGCAGCCGCACACAGAGCAGCGCGACCAGGCCGAGCCCCGCCAGGTACCAGCCGGCGGGCTCGGCCGTGCCGTACGCCTCGGTCAGCCTGGTCGCCAGCAGCGGCGTGGTCGCCCCGCCGATCACACCGCCGAGGTTGTACGTCAGCGCGGCTCCGCTGTAGCGGACCCGGGTCGGAAACAGCTCGGGCAGGTACGCGGCGACCGGCCCCAGCAGCAGTCCCAGCACCACCATCGCGCCCGCCAGTCCCAGGAACATCAGCGGCGTCCGCACCGTCTCCAGCAGCGGGAACAGCACCAGCGACCAGCCCGCCGCCAGCAGCGTGGCGACCTGGAGGGTGCGCCGGCGCCCCCAGACGTCGCTGCACCGGCCGCTGAACCAGACCGCCACCCCTTTGCCGACCGCCCCGACCAGCAGCATGCCCAGCACCAGGCTGCTGGAGGCGCCCAGCCCCGTGGTCGCGTACGCCAGCGAGTACGTCGTGGTCAGGTAGAACAGCGCGTACCCCACCGTGATCGCGCCCCCGCCGAGCAGCACCGCCCGGCCGTGGTCGCGCAGCACCTCCACGGCGGGCGTCCGGGCCCGGTCGGCCTCCGCCCTGAACAGCGGCGTCTCGTCGAGCCGCAGCCGGACGAACAGGCCCACCGCCACCAGGGCCAGCGAGGCCAGGAACGGCACCCGCCACCCCCAGCCGATCAGCGCGGCCTCGTCCAGCGACCGGGTGAGCAGCAGGAACACCCCGTTGGCGAGCGCGAACCCGACCGTCGGCCCGAGCTGGAGATACGCGCCGTACCGGCCGCGCCTGCCGGGCGGGGCGTTCTCGGCGATCAGCAGGGCCGCGCCGCCCCACTCACCGCCCAGCCCGACGCCCTGGCAGATCCGAAGCACCACCAGCACCACCGGCGACCACCACCCCCAGGCGCCGTACCCCGGCAGCAGCCCGACGGCCGCCGTCGACAACCCCATCAGCAACAGCGACACCACCAGCGTCGCCTTGCGGCCGAGCCGGTCCCCGAAGTGGCCGAACAGCAGCGCCCCCAGCGGGCGCGCCAGGAACGCCACCGCGTAGACCGAGAAGGCCGCCAGCAAGGCGCCCACGCTGCCCAGTTCGGGGAAGAAGACCTTGCCGAACACGAGCGCTGCTGCTGTTCCGTAGATGAAGAAGTCGTAGAACTCGATCGCGGTGCCGATGAAGGCCGCACCGGCGGCCCGTCTCAACTCGGCGGCGGGGACGGGGACTGGGACTGGGACTGGGACAGAGTCGGGGACAGGGGCAGGGCCGGGGTGCTCACTGGTCTCACGGCTCTCGTGGGTATCCATACCGCCACATTGGAGACGTTCCGGGGCATGCCGACAGCGGCCACCCGAGTGACGGCGGTGCACTCTCGGGGCGTGCGGACACCCGTGCACGCTCCCGCGCCGCCACCACGCCGCCAGCGCCGCTCCGCCACCGCCAATCCGCACGGACCCGGACCGCCCCTGGCCGGCCGTGGCCGGCCCTTCGCGGCGACCCCCGCGACCGACCTACGCGGTGATCCGCAGCGCGCCGACGCCCTCGGCGTCGGCCAGCAACAGGATGCCGTCCGGCGTGACATCCGCCCCCGCGAGCGGACCGGCCGAGAGGAACACCGCCACCGGCCGGTCACCCGTACGCGCCCAGATCCGCAGCTCGGCGGCGCCCGAGCCACCCGTACCCGGCTGCGCCGCGGTGAGCGCGTACCGGGCGTCGGCCCGCGCGCCCTCGCTCGGCGCGGCCAGCCGCTCCGGGAACGGCAGCGGCGCCCCGCTCACCGCGTCGTACCCGGCCAGCTCGGTGCCCTCCACCGCCGGCAACGCGACCAGCACCGCGGGCGAGCCGTCCGGCGCGTACGCGGCGCCCACCGCGGTGACCTCCGGCAGCGACTGCCACCAGAGCGTGCGCCACGGCAGGCAGGGGCCGAGGTCGAGCTCCGGCAGACCCTCCCGGTGCCAGGCGTGCTCCAGCAGCCCGGCCCGCACCGCCGGGCCGGCCTCCGCGCCGATCAGCAGCGGGGCGAGCCGCAGCCAGGTTCGGGCCTGCGGCGGCACCTCCACCCGCCGGCTCACCAGGCATTCCACGGCGGCGCGCAGCACCACCTGCGGGGAGTGCAGCAGGAAGCCGGGGTCGGCCAGCAGCTCGGGCAGCTGCCCGGCGGCCAGGGCGTGCCCGGTCAGCAGCTCCCGGACGGCGGGGTCGAGCGCCGCCCACCGCTGCGGCCCGCCGCCGGGCACGGCGTCCAGCAGAGCCCGGGTGATCCTCCGCTGGGCCTCCCGCACGGCGGTGCCGAGCCCCTCGCGTACCTCGGCCCCGACGGCCGGGTGCAGCAGCCTGACTGCGGGCTCCCCGCCGTCCTGGCCGCCGCTGTGGCTGCTGCTCGGCCCGCCGTCCGCCGCGCCGCCCCGGGTGCCCGCCCCGACCGGCACCACGAACGGCGCCACCAGCGCGTGCCCGTCCAGCAGCGCCACGGAGAGATCCCGCCCCGCCACGGCGGACGCCAGCCGTACCCAGAGCGAACGCGGGAGCGCCGCGCCCTCACCCGCCAGCGCGAGCGGGACGAGCAGCCTGCGCAGCGTCAGTTCGTCGGCGCCGCAGCGGGCGGCGTGCAGCGCGATGGCGTCGGCGACACTCGCGGGCAGCTCCTGCGGGGTGGCCGGCCGGGCGGACTGCGGATCGTCGTGGTCCGGCGGGACGCTGCGCAACGACCGGGCGGCGAGACGCACCACCAGCGGGCTGCGCGCCGTTCTCGCCAGCGCGGCGGCCAGGCCCGCCCGGGTCCGGTCCCCGAGCTCGGCCTGAGCCTGCGCCGTCAGGGCTCCGCGGTCCGCCCACCGCTCCTCGTCCAGGTCGAGCACCGCGACCTGGCCCGGCGGCAGCTGATCGGCGAGCCAGTCGGCCTGCGGGCGAGGCAGGTCGGCGAGCAGCCGTACCCCCGGTGACTGGGCGAGCGGGCTGAGCACCGACCGGGTCGCCTTGGCCGCCTCGTCGAACTCCCGCAGCACCCCGACGCGGTCCACGTCCAGCACCACGACGGCGACCGGCGCGTCCTCGTCCAGCCCGGCGAGCCGCTCGTACACCTCGGCGGTGGCACCCGCCCCGGGGACGAGCCCGTCCGCGACCCGCCCGAGCAACTGCGCCGAGGTGAGCCCGGCACCGCCGACCACCAGCGGGCGGCTCGTCCCGCCGCCGAGGAAGTCCGTGATCAACCGGGTCCGCCCACTACCCGGGCCGCCCGTCACCAGCAGCACCCTGGGCGCCCCCGGCCCACCGAGCTGCCAGGCGCTCAACTCCCCCAGGGCGGCGGCGCGGCCGCCCTGGTCAGCCTGTGGGTGCCGGTTCGGGTGCGGCTGGTGGCCGACGGTGCTCGGGGCGGTCATTCCCACTCTCTCCCTCGTCGCGATGGAGGTCATCGCGGCACGGGACACCCGCACGGCGACCACACCCCGTGCCCTGCCCCCGCACAACCGGCAACCCCCCACGGCCCACCCGGAGGTGACCTGTCTGCCGCTCAGCGTAGTGCCAGCAACGCCCCCCATCCGGCAGCGGGGCCGCATCCCCCTGCGCGGGCATGTTGAGTATCCGAACTCATGCGGGCCACCCGAAGTGGCCGCTAGCTTTGGTCGGCCGCACACAAACGGGCGGTATCCCACAGGACGACGGCGAGACGAGGAGGACGACTGTGGCCCCATCGGGCTCCGGATACAAGGTCGATCCCGACGAGTTGGACGCGGCCGGCAAGAACGGTCACCAGGTAGCGTCCGCAGTCCCAGGTGAGACGAAGGTGGTCCTCATCGCCAGTGACCAGGCCGAGGGCAGCCTGCGTGGCTGGCAGACCGGGGCGGCGCTCAACGACTGCACCGACGCATGGCGGCAGATGCTCGACGAGTTCGCCAAGGAGATTGATCAGACCGCCGCCAATCTCACCGAGAACGCCCGGACCTACCGGGAAGGTGACGCCAACGTCGCCAGGGCGATGAACCCACCCGTCGCAGGACCGGGCAACGCCGGCGTCATGAACGCCCGGCTCAACACAGCGGCGATCGCCGACACCGCCACGCGAGCAGCAGTCGCGGGAGTCGATGGTCACTACACCACCGGACCCGCGTTCCAGGAACGACCTGCCTTCATCACCGGTCCGGTGAGCACAAGGCCCACGCCCGCCGACTCCGGCGATCCGTTCCTCACTCGCCTGCCCGGGCAGATTCCCTTCCGGACTCACCAGTTCGACCGCCCGTCCCCTGAGGGCAGGGACCGCATGGCCCAGGTGATCCACAGCGAGGGCCCCAACCCGGTGGGGCTCTGACCCATGGACATTCCAACCCTGCGCGACGCCAAGCCCAGCGATCTCCACGGCGCTGCGGACGCCTACGACCAACTAGACAATGCGTTCACGACCCATCTGGCGGACTGGCGGAGCGGCACCGCCAACCGGGTCAAGAACTGCGGCTGGACCGGTGACGCCGCCGACAGCGCCAACTTCTCGATCCGCGAAACGGACAAGAAGCTCCACGCCGCGGGCATCGAACTCACCTACATCAGCCGCGTCCTGCGCCAGGGGGCCGAGGCCTTCCTGCTGGCCCAGTCCCAACTGCAACAGGCTCTGGCCGACGCCAAGACACACGACCTTGTTGTCCACGACGATGGCCAGATCTCCTGGGGCCCATCCAAGGAAGTCCAGAACGGCGACGGGCTCAAAGAGCTCGACAGAGCGAAGAAGCACCAGGCCGAACTCATCAGCGACCGCATCGCCAAGGCCTTGGGCAACGCGGCCCAAGCGGACCGCACCACCGCCGAACGCCTCCGAAACTACACCGCCAAGGCCCGCACAAAGTCCGGTCTCGACCTCGCCGGCGCCACCTCGCAGCAGGCCGTGACGATCGCCTCCTTCGGCGGCTCCGACCCCATCGACGCCATGTTCCCCAAACCGGACGCCTCGCCCACCGAGGTCAATTCCTGGTGGAAGGGCCTCACCCCTGAGGAGCAGAATCGCCTCATCGAGGCGCACCCGGAGCGCATCGGCAACCGCGACGGTATCCCCGCGGATGTCCGCGACCAGGCCAACCGGAAGAACCTGAGCACCCTTATCGACCAGTACCGGAAGCTGAATCCACCGTCCGCCGAGCAGAAAGCAAAGCTGGAAGGCTTCGAAGCGATCAAGGCGAAGATCGACGAGGGTGAGAGGAACGCAGCCCAGCGGGACAAGCCGAAGCCGTACCTGATCGGCATCGGCGATCAGGGCCAGGGCCGAGCGATCCTCTCCTACGGGAACCCCGATACCGCACAGAACGTGGCGTCGTACGTTCCTGGCACCAGCACGACGCTGAAGGGGGTCGGCGGCTCCGACGCAGACCGAGCAGAGCGTATCTGGGAAAGCGCAAGGGGGCTCAACGGCAAGCAGTCCACAGCCTCGATGGTGTGGCTCGGCTACGACGCTCCGCCCGAGATTCCCGACGCGGCGGACGGAGGCAGGGCAGGGGTCGGCGCCGTTTCGTACCAGAAGTTCATGCAAGGCCTGCAAGCCACCCACCAAGGCGATCCGGCCCATGTCGCTTCGGTGGGGCACAGCTACGGCTCCACCGTTGTCGGGCTGGCGGCCCAACTGCCCGGAGGGCTCGCCGCGAACGATGTCGTCCTGGTCGGGAGCCCGGGAGTCGGGGCCGACAACGCTTCGAAGCTCAGCGTCGGAGCCGACCACGTCTGGGTCGGCTCCGGCATGGTCGACCCCGTGACCCAACTACCGTCCCCCGCCGACGTGGCTGGCGGAAGCCTCACCGGAATGACGATCGGGTCGGTCGTGGGTCCGTGGGGCACGCTCGGGGGCAGCGCACTCGGAGGCGTGGGAGGACACATCATTTCCGGTAGCGACGACCGTTGGTTCGGCAAGGACCCTGCCAGCGAGGCATTCGGAGGACAGCGATTCACCGTGGACGACTTCAACCCGAACAACCCGGCCGACTTCGCCGGCACTCATTCGCTCTACTTCAGAGACCAGTCCCTCGACAACATCGGCGCCATCGTGGTCGGCGACCTGGGCTCAGTCAAGCGGGAGGAGAAGCGATGACCAAGCGCTTTCGGCGGTTCCTCCCGGCCGTGGCTCTGCTTCTCGCCACAGGCCTGTTGACCGGATGCTCCACGCTCTCCAGCCCGACGACGGTCTCGGTGTTCGACGCACGGCAGGAGCTGGATGCGCTGATGGACTACACGGTCGGAGCCGTGAACCCGAAGCTGGAGTGGGCTTCGGACCCGTACAGCATGGCCGAGGACAAGGACGACCTCACCGGCAAGGAACCGGGCACCGTGACGGTTTACACCGCACGTCACCTCAAGACGATCGTCGGCCCTTCGAAGGCGGAAGAGCTGTTCAGTGCGGTAGAGAAGCGATTGAGGGAGAAGGACTACCGCCCTGAACGGACCGCCAGGAGCCTGACAGTCACGCAGGGCAGGATCTACTTCAACCTGGAGAACCACCAGGACGGCTTCGGCGTCCGGGTCGAGTACGGCCCCGCCGCTGACCCGCACAACTCCACGGTCTTCGACCCTGCCACCCCTGTGGTCGAACAGGCGGTCATGTCCCGGGGGACGGTCACCGACCCGTACTGGTCCCACTGACGAGGCCACTTGCACCACAAAGGGCGGGCAGTGGCCACATCGGCCGCTGCCCGCCCTTCTGTTCTGCTACTGGGCGTACGGGTTGTCGCCGGGCGGGGTCGCCGGCGGCTCGTAGACCGGAGGCGGCGGCGGGGTGCCGGGGCCGCCCTGCGGCGGGAGCTGCTGACCGTACGAGGACTGCGGGGCTGCAGGGGCTGCGGGAGCCGCCACCGGCTCGGGTGAGGCCGCTGTGGCGGCCGAGCGCCTGCGGAGCAGCGCGAACACGACTCCGCCGACGAGGAGTACACCCACCACGCCGCCGCCGATGATCAGCGGCAGGTTGCCGGAGCCGGAGTCGGAGTTGGCGTCGGCGGCGACCGTCTTGGTCCCCGGGACGTCGACCGGCTCGCTGCCCTCCCCCGGCGTCCCGCTGGGCGCCGCACCGGGCTCGGACGCCGCCGGGGACGCGGGCGCGGTGGTCGCCTGGCCCGGGTCGGTGGCGGGCGCGCTGCTGCCGGGCGCGGGCTCGGAGGGATCCGGCTCACTGTCGAGCTGGCTGACGTTGGCCGGCCCCGGGTCACCCGGCGTGGCGAGCGCGACGCGGGGGCGGACGATGCCGTAGCCGATCTGGTCGGTGCGGCTTGCACCGTTCTGCGGCTTGCCGGCGGTGTTGATCAGGACGCGCAGGATCTGGTTCGCAGTCCACTCCGGGTGGACGGACCAGAGCAGCGCGGCGGAGCCGGATACCAGCGCGGTGGCGTCGGAGGTCCCGTGGCCCTTGCAGTAGCCCGACGCGGCCGTGCACGCGTTGAACATGTCCATGCCCGGCGCGGCAAGGTCGACCTGGCGGCCACGCTCCGACTCGGAGGTGACCGCGCCCGCCCGGTCGGTTGCACCGACTCCGACGACTCCGGGCAGAGCAGCCGGGTACTCAACCGGGTTCCCCTGCGCAGCGGAGTTCCCGACCCCTGCCACCACAAGGGAGCCCTTCGAAGTGGCATACGACACGGCGGACTTCAGAGCGTTGAAGTCGGCGGTAGAGGCTCCGGCTCCGGCAGAGGCCTGCGAGATGCTGATGATCTTGGCGCCTTGATCGGCTGCATAGGTAATGGCCTGGCCGATCTGCTTGAAGAACTCCGAGGCGGTAACGCCAGTCGAGTTGTCATCGTTCTTGATCTTGATGGGAAGGATTCTGGCAGCAGGCGCAAGGCCGTAGGCCCCCTTTCCACCCAGGCCCTTCCCGGTGGCAGCGATGAGACCCACCATCTCTGTGCCGTGACTCTCCTTGTAGGCCCCGACTCCGCCCGGCAACCCGCTGAAGTCCTTACCCGGCAGAAACTGGCCGACAAGGTCCGGGTGATCCAGCTTGAATCCGCTGTCGATCACCGCGACGGTGATGCCCGCACCCTTGGTGGTCTGCCACATCTCCGGTGCCTTCATGGCGTCCAGATGCCACTGCTGGTCCCGGATCGAGTCGGCCGCCATGGCCGACGGTGCGGCCAGTCCCAACACCACACCTGCCGCCAGCAATCCTGCGGCGAAACGCCGCCCTCGCGCTCCCACGCCCGTCCGCAGCATCACAAGCTCCCTCGTCGCTCCCCGTCGACCGAGGACTTCGCCCCCGGACAGGTCTGCCCGGCCACCAGGTGTCGCCCTGGTGGCCGGGCAGTTGGTCTGGCCCTTACTCAATCACGCCCGGATTGCTCTGCGGCGTGCCGTCGGTCCAGGTCTCCTCGTCCTCGTGCAGGTAGTCGGCACGGTTGCGACGCTCGCGCTCGCTCTTGCCGGCTCCGCCCATGCCGCCCATCATGCCGCCCTGGCCCTGGCCGCTGCGGCCACCGCCGGCAGCCGCGCCGCCCGCACCGCCGCCGGCCGCACCGGCCCGGTTGCGCAGGCCACTGCCGCCGGGGGTGAACTCGCCACCGGGGCGCGGCCCCTTGCTGCCGCCGATCGTGCCACCGGCCGTGGACGTCAGGCCACGGCCGCGCGAGCTGCCGCCACCGGCACCTCCGCCACCACCCATGCCGCCACCGTGCATGCCACCGGCGCCCATGCCGCCGGCGGTCGCGCCGGCGCGACCGGCCTGGCCGTCCTTGGCGCCGAACGCACCGCCACCACCACCGATGACGCCACCGCCCGAGGACCCGGAACGCCCGGGGATGCCGCCGGCGCCGATCGTCCCGGAGCCGCCCTTGCCGGGCAGGCTGCCGCCGCCGTAGCCGCCGCCTCCGCCCTTACCCGGGATGAAGCCGCCTCCGGGCAGACCGCCTCCGGGCAGGCTGCCGCCCCCGGTGCCGGGCCCGCCACCGGGCAGGCTCCCGCCGGGGAATCCGGGACCGCCGCCACCGGGCAGGGTGCCGCCCGGCACCGTCCCACCGGGGTAGGTCGGTGAGGTCGCCGCCGGAGGAAGGCTGTTGATGTCCGTCCCCGGCAGGGGAGTCGGACGCGGAGTCGGGTGCTGGCCGAACTCGTCGTCGTAGGAGGGATGTGCGGGGACGGGCTGCGGACCCGGCGTGGGAACGGGCTTGGACGGGTCCACCCGCCCGCCGGGCAGGCCGCCGCCGGGCGGCAGGGGTTGCCCGGGCGTGGGGTGCCCCGGAATCGACCCGCCGCCACCACCCCCGCCGCCACCGCCGCCACCGCGGCCGCCGGGGATGTAGCCGCCGCCACCTCCGCCGCCGCCGCCACTACCACGGCCACCGGAGCTGCCACCCGCGCCGGGGCCAGGACCAGGGCTGGGGGTGATCGGAACCTCTTCCGATCCACCGACTCCGCCGCTGCCCGGCGTCGGGCTGATCACCGGCACCTCGAGCGCGTTCAGTCGCGACGTGGCCGACTGGTACGCCTGCCCCAGCTTCTCCATCTCGTGGATGGCTTCCTGGTGCGCCTTCTCGACCCGCGCCTGGGCCGCCTTCGCCTCGCCCTCCGTCACCCAGCCGGAGTCGAACGCACGCGCCGCGTGGTCCGCGCCGAAGGCCCCCAGCGCCGGGTTGTCGAGCAGCGTCGCACCGGCGACCTTGCCCAGGAACGTGACGGCCGACGGCTGGTTCTTGTGCTTGTCGACCGCCGCGATGTCGGTCTTGGGGACCTCGGGGATGCCGCTCCTGGCACCGCTGAGGGCCTCGCCCGCCTCCACCATGCACTCGCCGGCGACCTTCGAGTACTGACCGGTCTCGCCCGTGCTCTTGTGGACCAGCGCCGCCCACTGCTTGAAGCTCTCGGCCGCCTCGCCCTCCCAGGAGAGGTGGCCGATGAACGCCTGCAGCGCCTGGCTGATCTCTTCGAGCACGACGCCGGCGTGGCTGAGCTGCGTACCGCGGCTCATCACGCGCCCCGGGTCCGCGTGCTCGACCATGGCCTTGAGATTGGCGTGCTCGATGCCCTCGAAGTTCGTTCCGCCCATCACATGCTCCCCGTGTAAGTGAACCGACCGCCAGTGAAGTGACCGGCCATCAGTACGCTCCGGCCCCGCCGGCGTCGACGGTCGTCGACGGCGGCGCCGCCGCCGCACCCGCCGCGCCCGCCGACTGGCCCGCCACCGCGGGGACGTTCGGCACGGGCCCGCTGTACCCGACCACCTTGCCGTCGACGCCCTTGATGTTGCTCGTCTGCGCGTCCTCGGTGCCGCCGTAGTTGGCCGCGGCGGCGGCGATGGCGCTGCCCATCGCCTCGATCTGGGTCGCGAGCGCCTTGGCGAGCTGGTCCAGGTTGCCGTGCGTCCTGTTGTACGCGGCCATCAGATCGGCCGACTCGGAGAACCCCGAACCGAGGTTCCCGTCGCTCAGCTGCTGTTCCGAGATCTTGGCCTGCGCAGCGGGCGAGGCCTCCAGATCGTGCAGCAGTCCGTCGATCTTCTTCTTGAAGCCGATCAGCGTGTCCAACTCGACCTGGACGGTCTTCGCCCCGTAGGCGGCGACCAGACTGGCCGCGCCGGCCGCGGCGGCAACGCCCGCCGACGCCAGGCTCGCGGCACCCATGCCGGCGACAGCCCAACCGATCGGGTCGGACGACGCCGACGGAGGCGTGCCGCCACCACCGTCTGCAGCAACGCTCACCACAGCAATCCACCTCTCCCCCGCGTGCGCGCCAACCCCCGGCTGCCGCGCCGCAACACACCATCAACTACGAAGTCGTGCGCCCTGCTCGGCGCGTTCCCGGGATCCGGGACAGCACGCGCCACCGCCATCGTAGTCACCCCCGCCGTCGGACCGGCAGGGGCCATGGCCCACAGGACCGCGATCGGTACGAACTTGTCACGAACAGGACCGGCCCCGCCCGACGCACCGTCAGCCGGACACGCACCGGCGGGCCCAGGACCAGCGGGTCCCCCTCGCAGGACGTCCCCCGCCCCCACCCGCAACCCCCGGGGCCCGGAGCGAACAGCCCCGGGCCCCTACCGCCCCGCGTCAGATCTGCTCGGCCAGCTCCATCCAGCTCAGCTCGAGCTCCTCCTTCTCCTCCCGCACGGCCCGCAGCTGCCCGTCCAGCTCCGCGACCTTGGAGAAGTCCGCGGCATGCTCGGCGAGTTGGGCGTGCAGCTTGGCCTCCTGCTGGTCCAGCTTGGCGATCTGCCGCTCCAGCTTCTGCAGTTCCTTCTTCGCCGCCCGGGTGTCACCGGCCGGCCTGGCCGCGGCCGCCGCCGGCGCGGCGGGGGCGGCCTCGGCGGCGATCCTCGCCCGGCGCTCCAGGTACTCGTCCACGCCGCCCGGCAGCATCCGCAGCCGCTTGTCGCCGAGCAGCGCGTGCACGGTGTCCGTGGTGCGCTCGATGAAGAAGCGGTCGTGACTGATCACGACCATCGAGCCGGGCCAGCCGTCGAGGAGGTCCTCCAGCTGGTTGAGGGTCTCGATGTCGAGGTCGTTGGTGGGCTCGTCGAGGAACAGCACGTTGGGCTCGTCCATCAGCAGGCGCAGCAGCTGGAGCCGGCGGCGTTCGCCACCGGACAGGTCGCCGACGGGCGTCCACTGCTTGTCCTTGCCGAAGCCGAACTGCTCGCACAGCTGGCCGGCGCTCATCTCCCGGCCCTTGCCGAGGTCGACCCGGCTGCGGACCTGCTCGACGGCCTGGAGCACCCGGGTGGCCGGGTCCAGCTCGGCGACCTCCTGGGAGAGGTAGGCGAGGCGGACGGTCTTGCCGACCTTGACCACGCCGGACGCGGGCTGCACGTCCCCCTCCGAGGCGTACGCGTCCCGCATGGCGCGCAGCAGCGAGGTCTTGCCGGCGCCGTTGACGCCGAGCAGGCCGATCCGGTCGCCGGGGCCGAGCTGCCAGGTGAGGTTCTCCAGCAGCAGCTTGGGGCCGGCCTTGACGGTGACGTTCTCCAGCTCGAAGACGGTCCTGCCCAGCCGCGCGTTGGCGAACTTCATCAGCTCGCTCTTGTCACGGGGCTCCGGGACGTCGGCGATCAGGGCGTTGGCCGCCTCGATCCGGTAGCGCGGCTTCGAGGTGCGGGCGGGGGCGCCGCGGCGCAGCCAGGCCAGCTCCTTGCGGGCGAGGTTCTGCCGCTTGGACTCCTCGGTCGCCTCGATCCGGGAGCGCTCGGCGCGGGCGAAGACGTAGTCGGAGTAGCCGCCCTCGTACTCGTGGACGGAGCCGTGCTGGACGTCCCACATCCGGGTGCAGACCTGGTCGAGGAACCACCGGTCGTGGGTGACGCAGACGAGCGCGGAGCGGCGGTTCTGCAGGTGCCTGGCGAGCCAGGCGATGCCCTCGACGTCGAGGTGGTTGGTGGGCTCGTCGAGCACGATCAGGTCGGGCTCGCCGAGCAGCAGCTTGGCCAGCGCGATCCGGCGGCGCTCGCCGCCGGAGAGCGGGCCGATGACGGTGTCCAGGCCCTGGTCGAAGCCGGGCAGGTCGAGGCCGCCGAAGAGGCCCTCGATGATGTCGCGGATCCGGGAGTCGCCGAGCCACTCGTGGTCGGCCCGGTCGGCGATCACCTCGTGCCGGATGGTGGCCTTGGGGTCGAGCGAGTCGTGCTGGGTGAGGACGGCCATCTGGACGCCGCCGGCGTGCGTGATCCGCCCGCCGTCCGGGTCCTCCAGCTTGGCGAGCATCCGGATCAGGGTGGTCTTGCCGTCCCCGTTGCGCCCGACGACGCCGATCCGGTCCCCCTCGCTGACGCCGAGGCTGACCCCGTCGAGAAGGGCCCGGGTTCCGTAGACCTTCGTGACGGACTCGATGGTGGCGAGGTTGACGGCCACGTGTGCTGCGCTCCTGGGATCGGCTGGGCCGGGGGATGCCCCGGTCTTCCCAAGAGTAGTGGGGCCGGGCCCGCCGCCCTCCCGGCCGTCCGCCCGGCTGCCCGGGCACGCCACGCGGCCCCGTGCCGTGCTCCGAACCAGCCGGAACGAGCCCCACCCCCGGAGGACACCCGCCGAGCCCGCCGAGCCCGCTCAGCGCCCCTCAGCACCCGCTCAGCACCCGCTCGGCGCCCGCTTCAGCCCGCGAGGACCCCCGCTCCCGCGACGGGCCCGTACGTCGCCCGTGCCGCACGGCAGGTGCCGGAGGCGGTGAGGGCGGCGGCGACGGCGACGGCGGAGTCGGCGTCCTTGGTGAGGAAGGCGCAGGTTGGGCCGGAGCCCGAGACCAGTGCCCCGATGGCGCCCGCGTCCGTGCCGGCCCGAAGGGTGGCGGCCAGGGACGGGCGCAGCGACAGGGCGGCCGACTGCAGGTCGTTGGTGAGCGCCGCGGCGAGGGCGGCCGGGTCGCCGTCGGCGAGGGCGGCGAGCAGCGCCGGGTCGGCGTCGGGGGTGGGGACCTCGGTGTCGGCGGAGCCGGTGCCGGCCTCCTCGCGCAGGCGGTCGCACTCGCGGAAGACGGCGGGGGTGGAGAGGCCGCCGTCGGCGACGGCGAAGACCCAGTGGAAGGTGCCGGTGACGGGCAGCGCCTGGAGGATCTCGCCGCGGCCGCGGCCGAGGGCGACGCCGCCGAGCAGGGCGAAGGGGACGTCGGAGCCGAGTTCGGCGGCGAGGCCGAGCAGCACCTCGAAGGGGGTGTCCAGGTCCCACAGCGCGTCGCAGGCGACCAGGGCGGCGGCGCCGTCCGCGCTGCCGCCGGCCATGCCGCCGGCCACCGGGATGTCCTTGGCGATCTGCAGGTGGACGTCGGCGCCGATGCCGTGGTGGGCGGCGAGCAGCCGGGCGGCGCGGGCGGCGAGGTTGCTGTCGTCCAGCGGTACGTGGGCGGCGTCCTGGCCGGTGCAGCCGAGGGTCACACCGGTGCCGGCCGGGCGGGCGGTCGCGGTGACCTCGTCGCCGAGGGCGACCGCGAAGAACACGTTGGCGAGGTCGTGGAAGCCGTCGCCGCGCAGGCCGCCGACGCCCAGCTGGACGTTGACCTTGGCGGGCACCCGGACGGTGACGCCGGCGCCGCTGGTGGCACTGGTCCCGCTGGTGGCAGGGGTCGCGGTGTTCACTGCTGCTCCGGCTCCGGGTTCGGCTTGTGCTCGGCGATGGCCGCGAACTGCTCGACGGTGAGCATCTCGCCGCGCAGCTTGTGGTCGATCCCGGCGGCGGCGAGCGCCTGCTCGGCGGCGGCCGGGGAGCCGGCCCAGCCGGCGAGGGCCGCGCGCAGGGTCTTGCGGCGCTGGGCGAAGGCAGCGTCGACGACCTTGAAGACCTCGGCGCGGGTCGCGGTGGTCTTCGGCGGCTCCCGGCGGATCAGCGAGACCAGGCCGGAGTCGACGTTGGGTGCGGGCCAGAACACGTTGCGGCCGATCGCGCCGGCGCGCTTGACCTCGGCGTACCAGTTGGCCTTGACGGAGGGCACGCCGTACACCTTGTTGCCGGGCTTGGCGGCGAGCCGGTCGGCGACCTCGGACTGCACCATCACCAGGGTCCGCTCGATGCTGGGGAAGGTCGCCAGCATGTGCAGCAGGACGGGGACGGCCACGTTGTACGGGAGGTTGGCGACCAGCGCGGTGGGCGGCGGTCCGGGGAGCTCGGTGACCTCCATGGCGTCGCTGAGCACCAGGTCGAAGTCCTCGACGCGGGCGGGCAGCCGGGCGGCGACGGTGGTCGGCAGGTGCTGGGCGAGCAGCGGGTCGATCTCGACTGCGGTGACGTGCGCGGCGACGTCCAGCAGCGCCAGGGTCAGCGAGCCGAGCCCGGGGCCGACCTCGACCACCGCATCCTCGCTCGTCACCTCGGCGGCCCGGACGATCCGGCGCACGGTGTTGCCGTCGATGACGAAGTTCTGCCCGCGCTGCTTGGTCGGCTTCACCCCGAGGGTGGCCGCCAGCTCCCTGATGTCGGAGGCGCCGAGCAGGTGCGTGTCGGAGGTGGGGTCGGTGGTGCTCACCCCGCAAGGATACGGGCGGGGCGGGTGCTCACAGTTCGACGACCTGCTTGAGGTCGATCTCGACGGGGTACGGCAGCTCGGTGCGCAGCACGCCCGCGTGCTGGGCGAGGGGAAGGTAGCCGCCCTCCTCCTCGTCCCGGTGGAACTCGTGGACGAGAGGGAGGTCGTCGCTCCCGCGCTCGACGCGCCCGGCCGGGGTCAGTCGGGCAGCGGGGGTCGGAGAGCCGGAGGGTCAGTACCCGAAGGCCCGTGCCGTGTTGGCCGCGATGGCGGTGGCCAGCTCGTCCTCGTGCAGTCCGAGGGTGGCGGCCATCGAGCGGACCGTCACCGGGATCAGGTACGGCGCGTTGGGGCGGCCCCGGTAGGGGTGCGGGGTGAGGAAGGGCGCGTCGGTCTCGACCAGGACGCGGTCCAGCGGGGTGGCGGCCAGGGCGTCCCGCAGCGGCTGGTTGGCCTTGAACGTGACCGGCCCGGCGAAGGAGAGGTACCAGCCGTGCTCGGCGCAGACCTTGGCCATCTCGGCGTCGCCGGAGTAGCAGTGGAAGACGGTGCGCTCGGGCGCGCCCTCCTCCAGCAGGACGCGGATGACGTCCTCGTGGGCGTCCCGGTCGTGGATGACCAGGGTCTTGCCGTGCCGCTTGGCGATCTCGATGTGCCGACGGAACGACTCCTGCTGGATCTCCACGCCGTCCGGCCCGGTGCGGAAGTAGTCCAGGCCCGTCTCACCGACGGCCTTGACCTGCGGCAGGGCGGCGAGCGCGTCGATCTCGGCCAGGGCCGCGTCCAGCGCGGCGGCGCCGCCGGCCGGGCGCCGCTGACCGGACCACCCGTCCGGGTCGCCGAGGTGGATCCGGGGCGCCTCGTTGGGGTGCAGGGCGACGGCCGCGTGGACCTGCTCGAACTCGGCGGCGAGTTCCGCCGCCCAGCGCGAGCCGGCCACGTCGCAGCCCACCTGGACGACGGCGTCGACCCCGACGGCCGCGGCCTTGGCGAGGCCCTCGGCCGGGGTGCCGGACTGCATGTCCAGGTGGGTGTGCGAGTCGGCCACCGCCACCGCCAGCGGGGCGGGCGGGGGCGGCGGGGTCGACCGGTCGTCGTCCTTCTTGGCCATCAGGCTGCGGGCTTCTCTTCCAGGCGGGGGAACAGGATGTCGCCCTTGGTGATGACGGCGCCGGCGGGCAGCCGGCCCCAGTCGGCGACGGTGTCGATGCGCTGCTCGGCGAGCGCACCCAGCGAGGCCTGGGCGCCCAGCGAGGCCCACAGCTTCTCGGCGGTGGCCGGCATCACCGGGTTGAGCAGCACGGCGGTGGCGCGCAGCGACTCGGCGGCGGTGTAGAGGATGGTGGCCAGGCGCGCCCGGCCCTCCTCGGAGTCGTCCTTGGCGACCTTCCAGGGCTCCTGGTCGCTGATGTAGCCGTTGACCTGCTTGACGAACTCGAAGATCGCGGCGAGGCCGCCGGCGAAGTCCAGGTCCTCGCCGATCTTCTGGTCGGCGGCCTTGGCGGCGGCGGTCAGACCGTCGGAGACGGCCTGCTCGGCCGCGCCGGCGGCGGTGGCGGCGGGCAGCGCACCGTCGAAGTACTTGCCGACCATGGCGGCGACGCGCGAGGCGAGGTTGCCGAAGTCGTTGGCCAGCTCCGAGGTGTACCGGGCGGAGAAGTCCTCCCAGGAGAACGAGCCGTCGGTGCCGAACGGGATGGCACGCAGGAAGTAGTAGCGGTAGGCGTCCACGCCGAAGTGCGAGGTGAGGTCCTGCGGCGCGATGCCGGTCAGGTTGGACTTGCTCATCTTCTCGCCGCCGACCATCAGCCAGCCGTTGGCGACAACGCGCTTGGGCAGCGGCAGCCCCGCGGCCATCAGCATCGCGGGCCAGATCACCGCGTGGAAGCGCAGGATGTCCTTGCCGACCAGGTGCACCGAGGCGGGCCACAGCTCGGCGAAGCGCTCCGGGTCGCTGCCGTAGCCGGCCGCGGTGATGTAGTTCTGCAGCGCGTCGACCCAGACGTAGAGGACGTGCTTCTCGTCCCAGGGCAGCGGCACGCCCCAGTTGAAGGTGGAGCGGGAGATCGAGAGGTCCTGCAGGCCCTGCTCGACGAAGCGCAGCACCTCGTTGCGGGCGGACTCGGGCGCGATGAAGCCGGGGTTCGCGGCGTAGAACTCCAGCAGCTTCGGGCCGTAGGCGGAGAGGCGGAAGAAGTAGTTCTCCTCCTCCAGCCACTCGACCGGCTTCTTGTGGATCGGGCAGAGCTTCTCGCCCTCGGTGGCGCCGTCGAGCAGTTCGGCCTGGAGCTTGTACTCCTCGCAGCCGACGCAGTACGGGCCGGAGTAGCCGCCCTTGTAGATCTCGCCCTTGTCGAAGAGGTCCTGGACGAACTCCTGGACCCGGTCGGTGTGACGCGTCTGGGTGGTGCGGATGAAGTCGTCGTTGGCGATCTCCAGGTGTTCCCAGAGCGGCTTCCACGCCTCCTCGACCAGCCTGTCGCACCACTCCTGCGGGGAGACGCCGTTGGCCTCCGCGGTGCGCATGATCTTCTGACCGTGCTCGTCGGTGCCGGTCAGGTACCACACCTTCTCGCCGCGCTGGCGGTGCCAGCGGGTGAGGACGTCGCCCGCCACGGTGGTGTACGCGTGGCCGAGGTGCGGGCGATCGTTGACGTAGTAGATCGGGGTGGAAACGTAGTACGCGGGGGTCTGGGCCCCGGTGGTGCTGTGGTCTGCAGTGGCCGCCATGGTCGGAAAGCTTAGTCGGGCCCGGGGGCCGCCCTCGACCGGTCACGTCGGGGGCGGCCCACCGGCCCGGCGACCGTGCGGCTCAGCGGCCCACCGGCCCGGCGACCGTGCGGCTCAGCGGCCCACCGGCTCGGCGACCGTGCGGCTCGGCGACCCGGCGGCTCAGCCGAGCAGCCGCGACCAGAACCGGGCGAAGCGCCCCTGTGCCTTCTCCTCGGTGCCCGCCGCGGTCGGGGTGCTCCGGGGCCCCGATCCGGCCGCGCCGCTCGGCGCGGTGGCCGGGCCGGCCGCTCTGGTCCGCTCGGCCGACTCGGCCGGTTCGGCGTGCGCCGGGTAGCCGGGCGCGTGGTACGGCCTGGACTGCTCGGCGGTCGCGACCCGCCCCTCGCGCATGATCCGAACGGTGTGCCCGCCGCAGCCGGGGCACGTCGGCTTGAGCAGCGGCGAGGGGACCAGGACCCCGTTCGCGTGGTACTCGTGCGTGGTCCGCCCGTCCCGGCCGACGTGGTGCTCGATGTCGTAGGCCTGCTCCCAGCCGTAGCCGCAGCTGAGGCACGCGAAGGAGTACGCCTCCCGGACGGTCTCCACGGGAGTGGGCGGCCGGCTGGTCAGGCCGAGGCCGCTCATGGCGTTGCCACCGAGGGGGCTACCAATCGTTTCGCTCATAGCCGTCTCCCAGTGCCCGCCGGGCGTTCGCCCGGCTCGGGTCTTTCCATACCGGGGAATGCCCGGGGCTACCTGGCTGATACCCAGCTTGTGAAGACTTGGACCGGTGTTGGGGATCCCTGTACGAAGACCCGCCCAAAGCTTCAGCTCAGCTGGTGTTTACCAGGGCCTTCTCTCCAAGGTACGCGTCACTCGCCCCGGCGGCACCCCCGCTTCTCAGCTGCGGTTTCCGGCCTCGTTCTTCGCTGCCACCACAGCGTCGAAGACCTCCCGCTTGGGCAGCGCGAGCTCCAGTGCGACGGCCGCGATGGCCTCCTTGCGGCGCTCGCCGGCTTCTTCCCGGACGGCCACCCGGCGGGCCAGCTCGGCCGGGGTGAGGTCGCTCGGGGCGGCCGGCGGGGCGCCCGCGACGACCACGGTGATCTCGCCCCGCACGCCCTC
The DNA here is from genome assembly GCF_044457565.1 of Kitasatospora sp. NPDC050543. Taxonomy (NCBI): domain Bacteria; kingdom Bacillati; phylum Actinomycetota; class Actinomycetes; order Kitasatosporales; family Streptomycetaceae; genus Kitasatospora; species Kitasatospora sp. NPDC050543. The sequence continues at coordinate 486,941 of NZ_JBITGZ010000001.1, forward strand.
GGCGGCCCAGGCGGCCAGCTCGCCGATCGGGCCCCGCTTGACCTCCTCGTACGTCTTGGTGAGCTCGCGGCAGACGGCGGCGGGCCGCTCGGCGCCGAACGCCTCGGCCATCGCGGTCAGCGCCTCGGCGATCCGGTGCGGCGCCTCGAAGAAGACCATGGTGCGCGGCTCGGCGGCGACCTCGGCCAGCTGACGGGCGCGGTCCCCGGCCTTACGGGGAAGGAACCCCTCGAAGGTGAAGCGGTCCACCGGCAGACCGGACAGCGCGAGCGCGGTGAGCACGGCGGACGGGCCGGGCACGGCGGTCACCTTCACCTGGGCCTCGACGGCGGCGGCGACCAGGCGGTAGCCGGGGTCGGAGACCGAGGGCATCCCGGCGTCCGTGACCAGCAGGACCCGGGCCCCGCCGAGCAGCGCCTCGACCAGCTCGGGCGTGCGGCCGACCTCGTTGCCCTCGAAGTAGGAGAGCACCCGCCCGGCCGGGGTCACCCCGAGAGCCTGGGTGAGCCGGCGCAGCCGACGGGTGTCCTCGGCGGCGATCACGTCCGCCGTGGCCAGCTCGGTGACCAGCCGGGGCGGGGCGTCGGAGACGTCGCCGATGGGTGTGCCTGCAAGAACGAGTACGCCTGTCACGGGCTCCATCCTCGCAGGGTCCGGGGGCGCGGCGGTCCGGCGGCGGTCCGGCGCGGTGGATCGCCGGCCCGTGACGGGTCCGGCGCGGGCGGATCGGCGGTGGGCGGCCGGCGCGGCGCGGGGCCGCCGGGCGTTTGGTGACGAACCGGGCAGCTGCGGAGGGAACCACTCCACGCTCATCCGCCGCCCCTACGATGTCCGGGTGAACGGCGACACGGCGGCGGATGAGCCCACAGCTACGGACCACGACCCCCGGGGTGGCGTCGATGTCCTGGGCCGGTCCGACCGGAGCGACCTGACCGACCTGGCTGACCGGCCGGCCACCCCGGGCCTGCCCGGCGTCCCCGGCGTCCCGGCCGCGCGCGATCCGCAGGCGCCCGGGGAGGCGGCGGCGGACACCGGCAAGCCAGGCACGCCGGGCGGCGCCCGGACCGGTGCTCCGGCACGGCCGTCGCCGTGGCAGCGGATCCTGGCCGGCTACGGTTACCGCACCCCCGCGCCCGTCCCGCTCGCCGAGCAGCTGGCGCCGCCGATGCCGGACGGCCCCGGGGTGACCCCCGTCCGGGCCCAGCCGTCGCCGGTGCTGGTGCGGCTCGGCGTGTTCGTGCCCGAACGGCTCTGGTCCTGGCTGTGCCGCTGGGCGCACTGGCTGGGGCCGCTGGTGGTGGCCCTGTTCGGCGGGGTGCTGCGGTTCACCGGCCTCGGCGAGCCGCACGCGATCATCTTCGACGAGACGTACTACGCCAAGGACGGGTACTCGCTCTGGCACGGCGGCTACGAGACCAGCTGGGGCGACTCCGCGAACCAGCAGATCATGGCGCCGGACCAGGTCATCCCGTACAAGAGCGACCCGGCGTACATCGTGCACCCGCCGGTCGGGAAGTGGATCATTGGGGCCGGCGAGCAGCTGTTCGGGATGAACCCGTTCGGCTGGCGCTTCGCGGTGGCCCTGCTCGGCACCCTGTCGATCCTGATGATCGCCCGGATCGGGCGCCGGCTCCTGCGTTCCACCCTGCTGGGCTGCGTCGCCGGCCTGCTGCTGGCGGTGGACGGCCTGCACTTCGTGATGAGCCGGGCGGCCCTGCTGGACCTGGTGGTGATGTTCTGGATCCTCGCCGCCTTCGGCTTCCTGCTGCTGGACCGCGACCGCACCAGGGCCAGGATCGCCGCCCGCCTGGGCGGCGTGGCGGACCCGCTGACGGCCCGCCGGATGAACCTCGGCTGGCGGCCCTACCGGCTCGCCGCGGGTGTCTGCGTGGGTCTGACCTGCTCCACCAAGTGGAGCGGCATGTACGTGGCCGCGGCCTTCGGCGTGCTGACGGTGCTCTGGGACGCCGGCTCCCGGCGGCTGGCGGGCGCCCGGCACCCGCATCTGTGGTCGCTGGTGCGCGACGCCGTCCCGGCCTTCTGCTCGATCGTGCTGACCTCGGTGGTCGTCTACATCTCCTCCTGGGCCGGCTGGTTCGCCAGCAGCAACGTCCAGGGGCAGGGCGGGTACGGGCGGGACTGGGCGGTCGGCCGCTCCGGGCTGTCCTCGGAGTTCGTCACCCTGCCGGTGCTCGGCAAGGTGCGGATGCCGTTCCAGGTGGACCTCACCTGGGTGCCGGAGGGCCTGCGCAGCCTGTGGCACTACCACTCGACGATGTACGACTTCCACACCCACCTGACCAGCCCGCACACGTACCAGTCGAACCCGTGGAGCTGGCTGGTGGTGGGCCGGCCGGTCTCCTACTTCTACGAGTCGCCCAAGGCCGGCCAGGACGGCTGCAAGGTGAGCGAGTGCGCCCGCGAGGTGCTCGGCATCGGCACGCCGATCCTGTGGTGGGCGGGCACGGTGGCGCTGGTCTACTGCCTCTACCGCTGGGTGGCCCGGCGGGACTGGCGGGCCGGCGCGGTGCTGTGCGGCCTGGCCGCCGGCTACCTGCCGTGGTTCGCGTACCAGGAGCGGACGATATTCCTCTTCTACGCCGTCGCCTTCGTGCCGTTCCTGGTGCTTGCTCTGACGATGATGATCGGCGCCCTGATCGGGCCCGCCCACGCCTCCCGGGAGCGGCGGATCATCGGCTCCTCGGTGGCCGGGCTGCTGATTCTCGCCGTCATGTGCAACTTTTTGTACTTCTATCCGCTCTATACCGGGCAGACGATACCGATGGAGGACTGGCGCGGTCGGATGTGGTTCAACAGCTGGATCTAGCCGGTTCCGGCCGGATCCGCGAAACCGGACCACGTACCAGATGCGTCACAAGAACCGGACGTTTCGTAAACGGATGGAAAGGGACCTGCCTAGGCTGGTCCGCGAAGATGCTTGCGACAGCCACTCGGAAGCCCGCCAGACGCCAGACCCTTGGGGGACCAGCACCATGCGCAAAGGCGCGAAGATCGGCCTCATCACCGGAGTGTCCGTAGCGATGATCGCCGCCGGCAGCTACGGGGCGTACAGCCTCGTCGGCTCCGACGGCGGCTCCTCGGACGACGCCAAGACCCCGAAGGTCCGCACGGTGGTCGCCGAGCCGCCGTCGGCCGAGCTGGCCGCCGGTGGTGCCAAGGCGTTCCTCGAGGCCTGGGCGGGCGGCAACCTGGAGGCCGCCGCCAAGCTCACCGACGACCCGGCGGCGGCCACCACCGCGCTGACCGCCTTCAAGGACAAGGTCAAGCCCAGCGCGCTGACCATGGTCGCCGGCGGGCCCGCCACCACGGCGGCGTTCGACAAGGCCACGGCGGACCCGTCCGCCAGTGCCGGCGCCAAGCCCTCGGCCGCCCCCTCGGCCTCGGCTTCCGCGTCGGCCCCGGCCTCCGCCACGCCGGCCCCCGCCGGGCAGGTGCTGCTCACCTACAAGGCCAAGGCCGAGTTCGAGGGCACCACCAGCGTCTGGCAGTACGACGGCTTCCTCGGCATGGTCAAGATGAGCGACGGCACCTCCGCCGTGCACTGGTCGCCGACGGTGATCCACCCGCACCTGGGCGCCGGCGAGAGCATCATGACCCAGCCGATATTCGCCCCGGCCTCCAACGTGGTCGACCGCAACGGCAGGACGCTGGCGGCCTTCGCCTCGCTCGCCCCGCTGCTGCCCTCGCTGCAGAAGAACGCCGTCGGGGATCCGGCGGACGCCGGCAACGGCGTGGTGATCGTCAACGAGTCGGGCAAGGGCGCGCCGGAGAACGTCTTCACGATCACCGCCCCCAAGCCCGGCAAGCCGCTCAAGGTGACCATCGACGCGGCGCTCCAGGCCGCGGCCGAGAAGGCCGTCTCCGAGCAGTCGCAGGGCGGCAAGCGCAACGCCGCGCTGGTGGCGATCGAGCCGACCACCGGCAAGGTGCTGGCCGTGGCCAACTCCGGGAGCTACAACTACGCCTTCCTCGGCGCCACCGCGCCCGGCTCGACCATGAAGGTGATCACCTCGGCGGCCCTGCTGGAGGCCGGTCTCAGCCCGGACTCGCCGATGCCCTGCCCCGCCACCACCTCGGCCGGGCACACCATCAAGAACGACTTCGACACACCGCACCCCGAGTACACCTTCCGGGACGACTTCACCAACTCCTGCAACACCGCCTTCGTCATCGAGGGCAAGGCCAGGCTGAAGTCGGGCGACCTGGCCGAGGTCGGCAAGAAGTTCTTCGGCTTCGAGAGCGTCTGGAAGACCGGCGTGCCCAACGTCGACGCCGTGATCCCGGGCGCCGGCCAGACTGCCGACGAGGCCGCCGACGAGTACTACGGCCAGGGCAAGATCAAGATGAACGCGCTGGCCATGGCCTCGGTCGCGGCCACCGTGAAGGGCGGCGTCTTCAAGCAGCCGATCCTGATCGAGGGCCTCAAGCAGAGCGAGGCGCCCGGCCAGCTCTCCCCCGACTCGCTCGCCAAGCTGCGGGACATGATGGCCGCCACCGCCAAGGGCGGCACCGCGACGGCCCCGATGTCCGGCCTGCGCGGTGACATCGGCGCCAAGACCGGCACCGCCGAGCGCGCCGCCGGCGCGGCCACCGACAGCTGGTTCACCTCCTACCGCGACAACCTCGCCGTCGCGGCCTGGGTCGAGGGCGGCGGCCACGGCGTCGACGCCGCCGGCCCGGCCTCCGCGGCCGTCCTGGCCGTCGGCAACGGCGGCTGACGCGACCGCCCGGGGTACGCCCCCGGGCGCACCGGGCACCGTGAAACGGGACCGCCACCCCCACCACCGCCGAGGCGGCCGGGGTGGCGGTCCCGTCGCGTTCACTGGGACATGCTGGCGGCGGGCACGCTCATCAGGCAGTTGGCCGGGACGGGCCTGCGGGCGAGCCAGCGGCGAGCCGCCAGGCGGGGCCAGATCACCAGGACGACGGGCAGCGCCAGGTACCCGAAGCGGCCGGCCGGGGCGAGCGTGAACGCTATCGTCAGGCCGGCCGCCAGCAGGTCCGCGGCGGCGATCGCCGAGACCGGCGGACGGGCCAGCAGCCAGATCGCCACGCCCGCGCCGCCGAGCGTCAGCAGCGCCAGCGAGACGGTGTGCCCGGTCGGCCCGAAGCCGGCCAGGATCTTGCCGGGCAGCGGGCTGCCGGCCGGGGTCCGGATCGCGGTGAGGCCCAGCGGGAAGCGCACCACCTGCTCGCGCAACGCCTCGGCGTGGGTCAGTGCGACCGGCAGGATCACGGCCAGAGTGGTGCCGAGCGCCGTGAGCGCGGCCCGGGCGGCGGGCCGGCGCCCGTACAGCCGCCAGAGCAGTAGCACGGCGACCGGCAGGGCCGGCCAGGCCGTCCACTTCAGGGTGCAGGCGAGGGCGAGCACCAGCCCGGCCGGGATGGTCCGGTCCCGCTCGGCCAGGGCCATCGCCAGGCAGCAGACGCCGATCAGCGGCAGGTCCACCCCGCCGACGGCCAGCGCCAGCGCGATCAGCGGCGAGGCGGTGAGGACGGCGAGCGGCAGCAGCGGCGCGCGGTCACGGCTCGGGCGCAGCAGTCGCCAGCTGAGCAGCAGGCAGGCCAGGAAGGTCAGCGCGAACCAGATCCTGGCGTCTCCCAGCACCAGCGCCAGCGGCCCGTCGCTGCCGAGCAGGGCCCGCGGCATACCGAAGAGCGCCATCGCGGGCAGGTATGGGTTGTAGTCGGTGACGACGGTGGGGTCGGCGAGGTACGGGTTGCCGGTGCCGAGCAGCAGTCGGGCCGAGCGCTCGACCACCATCACCTCGGACTGGTGGCGCCCCTGCAGGGCGAGCGCGGCCAGCGGCACCAGGACGGCGCCGAGGACGGCGGTGGCGGCGGCCGCCCGGGGGGCGAGGCGGCGCGGCAGGGTGAGGCAGAGCAGGCCTGCCAGGGCGTACGAGGGTGCGGCGACGGTGCCCCAGAGCCGCTGGTTGGGCAGGTCCGAGACGATCGGGAAGGCGGCGGCCCAGCCGGCCGCGATGGCGCAGCCCAGCGCCTGGACGCTGCGCATCCGGGCGAACCGGGCTGGCTGCCAGCGATCGGGTGGGCTGTCGTCCGGCCCGGTGTCGCCGCGTTGGCGGGGGAAGGGACGGGGGCCGGAGCCGCGTCGCGAGCCTGCGCGCCGTGGGGCGTGGGCGGGCGCGGCGGGGTGGGCCTGCGGGCTGCGGCGGCCGTTGAAACGCCCGCGGGGGCGGGACTGGCCGGGCGTGCGGGTGCTCACCATGGTGGAAGGTTATGGGTGGTGAGCCCCCCCTGTCGCCATGTCCGCGTAGGGGGTTCGGGGTGTCCCTGTGGAGCTCTCGGGGCCACCGGCACTTCCTACTTACCGGTAGCCCCGTGCTGACCTGCGCGGACGCCGTCAGCCGACCTCGGCGAGGTCGCTTTCGCGCTCCTGGGTGTTCAACTTGGAGTGCTTGATGCTGTAACCGAAATAGACGGCTGCGGCCAGCACCAGCGTCACCGCGGCGAACAGGTACACCTTCGGGTCGAGCCCGTAGATGAGGTATGCGCAGAAGCCGACGCTGAGGATCGGGGTGACGGGGTAGCCCGGGACCTTGAAGCCGCGCGGCAGGTCCGGCTGGGTACGGCGCAGCACGATCACGCCGACCGAGACCACCGAGAAGGCGACCAGGGTGCCGAGGCTGGTGAGGTCCGTGAGGATGTCCAGCGGCACGAAGGCGGCCAGCGCGCCGACGGCGACGCCGACGACCAGGGTGTTCCAGACCGGGGTTCCGGTGCGCGGCGAGAGCTCGGCGAACTTCTTCGGCAGCATGCCGTCGCGGCCCATGGAGTACAGGATGCGGGTCTGGCCGTAGATCACCACGAGGGTGACACTGAAGATCGAGATGATCGCGCCCAGTGCGAACATCATGGCCGGCCAGCTCTGGCCGGTGATGTCCTGGAGGATCTGGGCGAGCCCGGCCTCCTGGCCGTCGAACTGCTTCCACGGCTGGGCGCCGAGGGCGGCGATCGCCACGCCGATGTACAGCAGCGTGACCACGACCAGCGAGATGATGATCGCCAGCGGCAGGGTGCGGCGCGGGTTCTTGACCTCCTCACCGGCGGTGGACACGGCGTCCAGGCCGATGAAGGAGAAGAAGATGCTGGAGGCCGCCAGCTGGACGCCGCCCATGCCGAGCGGCATGAAGGGGCTCAGGTTGCCGGAGTGGAAGCCGGTGACGCCGATCGCGATGAAGAGCAGCAGGATGAAGATCTTGATGGCCACCATGGTCGCGTTGACCTTGGCCGACTCGCTGACGCCGCGCACCAGCAGGAGGCAGATCAGCGCGACGAGGATCACCGCGGGCAGGTTGAGGTAGCCGCCGGAGCCGGGCGAGGCGGACAGCGCGGCCGGGATCTGGACGCCGAACGCCAGGTCCAGGAACTTGTTGAGGTACTCGCTCCAGCTGACCGCGATCGCCGAGGCCGAGACCCCGTACTCCAGCAGCAGGCAGACCCCGACGCCGAAGGCGACTCCCTCACCGAGGGTGGCGTAGGCGTAGGAGTAGGACGAGCCGGACGCGGGGATGGCGGAGGCCATCTCGGCGTAGCAGAGCGCGGTGAGGCCCGCGGTGACCGCCGCCAGTACGAAGGACAGGATGACGGCGGGTCCGGCCTCGGGCACAGCGCTGCTGAGCACGAAGAAGATCCCGGTGCCGACCGTCGCGCCGATGCCGATCGAGGACAGCTGCCAGAGGCCGATCGTGCGGCGCAGGTGGATGCCGGAGCGTCCGCCCTCCTCGGGCGCGCCGGCGGGCAGGGCGTCGCCGCCCTCGCTCTCGGCGATCAGGGTGGCTACGGGCTTCCTTCGGAGCAGACGCTCTCCGAGGGGGGTGTTGCTGGCCAAAACGTGATCCTTCTAGGCGGGGGAGGGTGTCCTAGCGACCGGTCACTCGATGCCCCATCGGGAGACATCGCGGACCAACCGAACAAACATGGGACAGTACCCCGCGAATGCGCCAGTGTCGTAAACGAACAGCCTGGGGCCCCGCCTTGTACGAATCGTAGAAACAGTCAGCACAAACCGGACAGTTCGCAGGCGGCGGACCGTCGTACCAGCAGGTAGGGGGCATGATCCGCCCCTCGTGGGCGAGGCGCCCGGGCGCCGTGCCGGCGCTGATACCTCGTCAGCCCCGGGGCGGCGTCAGCCCTGGAGCAGCTTCAGACCTGGGGCGGCGTCAGCCCTGGAACAGGTGGTGGCCGACGTCCGAGGGCACCACGTCCTGGACGGGCCTGCTGTCCGGGCCGGGCACCCTGGTGCCGGGCACGGTGTCGCTGCTCTCCCGGTGCAGCAGCACGACGCCGTCCTCGGCCCAGATCTGCCGGTAGCCGTGCGCCAGCAGCAGCTGGATCCGCTCGGCCTGCTCCCGGTCGGTGGCGAACGGGAAGGACCGCTTGTCCGACCTGGTCAGCACGTACTCGCGCCCGCGCGGCGTCTGGTCCACCAGCACCACGTCGGTACGGGCGGTCAGCCGGGGCGCCACCTGGTTGTCGGCCTCCACCGAGGCGCCGTCCGGGATCAGCGCGGCCGCCCGGACCAGCGCCGCCTCACTGGTGGCCGGCCGCCAGTTCGAGGGCAGCGCCAGCGTCGCCAGGCCCATCGGCACCGCCGCCACCAGCACGCAGCCGGCCGAGGCCAGGCCCAGCACCAGCGCCCTGCGCCGGGTCCGCTCCACGGCGTACAGCCGGCCGAGCACCTCGATCGCGGCGGTGAGCAGGATCGGCCACAGGAAGGCGTCGTAGTGCCGGGCGACCGACCAGTGGTTGGGGTTGCTGGAGAGCACCCGCTCGGCCAGCAGCGGCACCGCGCACAGCACGGTGGCCGAGCGCAGCGGCAGCAGGCACATGGTGCCCAGCAGCCAGAGCAGCAGCAGCGGCTTGAGCGGCTGGTCGAAGGCGGCCCGGACGAGCAGCAGCGGGTTCCCGAGCAGGTTGTGCAGCGCGCCGCCGGCGTCCGGGCCCAGCGAGCCGTAGTTCCAGTAGTACCCGGGCTGCCCGCCCATCGCGGGGATCAGCCAGGTGATCGCGACCGCCGAGGCGAGCGGCCCGCCCAGCAGCAGCCCGGCGCCCGTCCAGCGGCCGGCCGGCTCCCCCGTACGACGCGCGCGCAGCAGCAGCACCAGGCCGTACGCGCCGACCATCAGGCCGACGTCCTCCTTGGTGCAGCAGAGCAGCACCGCGGCGAACACCACCGCGCCGTAGCGGCGGGCCTGGCCGCGCTCCAGCAGCAGCAGGGTGAGCGGGACGGCGAAGGCGACCTCGTGGAAGCCGACCCGGGCGGCGACCAGCAGCGGCCAGCCCAGCGCGTACACCAGCCCGGCCAGGTCGACCGCGCGGCGGGCGGCCACCGGCCCGGCGCCGGCGAAGCAGCGGGCGGTGATCCGGCGGATCAGCGGCACGCCGGCGGCGAACAGCAGCGACTGGCCGATGATCAGCGAGCGCGGGTCGTCCCAGATCCAGTACAGCGGTGCGAGCAGGGCCAGCACCGGCGAGAAGTGGTCGCCGAGCAGCGAGAAGCCGGGCGGAAACTCGTGGTGGTAGCTCTTGAGCGAGGAGACGGGCGACCCGAGGTGCGCGTAGCCGCGTACACCCTGGTCGAAGATGCCGAGGTCGAAGCCGCCGAGCTGGGCGCTGGCCCAGCCCCGCAGGCCGATCGCGGACATGACGGTGAAGCAGAGCGCGGTCAGCAGCAGGGTCCGCCGGCGGGCCGTGAGCAGGCCCGCCAGCCGGGCGCGGGCACCGGCCGGCGCGGCGGCCGGGGCGGGCCGGGGTTCCGTATGAGTGGTCACGTCGATCTCTGCTCTGCTTCGTCTTCTGCTTCGTCGGTGCTGCACCGCGGGCCGGCACAGCGTCCTCGGCTCGGCCCGAGCGGACCGGCCAGACACGACCGGGCGTGGTCGGGCACGGCCGGGGACGGTCAGGAACGACCGGCCCGTCCGGTCACGACCGGGCGCTCCCGCGCGCCCGGGGCGCAAGGCCGAAGGCACCAGTCTGCCTCAGCCCCCGCGCGCCACCGACCACGCGGTCAGCCGCCCAGCACCGCCTGCATCACCGATCTGGCGATCGGCGCGGCCAGGCTGCCGCCGGTGACGTCGGTGGCGGCACTGTCCGCGATCACCACGGCGACGGCCACCGGCGGCACGGCCGTGGAGCCGGCGGGCTTCGCCCAGGAGATGAACCAGGCGTACGGGGTGCCGGTGTTGTCGACGCCGTGCTGGGCGGTGCCGGTCTTGCCGCCGACGATCGCGCCGGGGATCCGCGCCCTGGTGCCGGTGCCCTGCTCGACCACGTCCGTCATCAGCTGCTGGACCTGCCCGGCGACGGCCGGCGTCATCGCCTGCCGGTAGGTGGTGGGACGCATCACCTGCACCGTGGCGCCGTCGCTCCTGGTCAGCCTGTCCACAAGCTGTGGATGCATCACCGTGCCGTTGTTGGCGACGCCGGCCGCCACCATGGCCATCACCAGCGGTGTCGCGGCGGTGTCGAACTGGCCGATCGAGGAGAGCGCGAGCTGCGCCTGGTCCATCCTGGTGTCGAAGTTCGAGCGGGCGGCCCGGACGGGGACGTCCAGCTGGGCGTCGTTGAAGCCGAAGCTCTCCGCCATCGCGACCATCTTCTCCAGCCCGGTCTGCACCCCGAGGTAGCCCAGCACGCTGTTGCAGGAGAGGACCATCGCGGTGTCCAGCGACAGTCCCGGCCGGTCGCACGCGGCGGTGTCGTTGACCAGCGGCGTCGTCGTCCCCGGCAGGATGTAGGGGGACGGCGCGCCGGTCGGTGCGTCCAGGTCGCCGACCACGCCCGCCGCGAGCGCGGCCGCCGCGGTGACCACCTTGAACGTCGAGCCGGGCGGGTAGATCTGGCGCAGCGCCCGGTTGAGCATCGGCTGGTTGGTGTCGGCCTGGAGCCTGCTCCAGGCGTCCTGGTCGGCGGCCGAGGTGCCGGCGAACGTCCCCGGGTCGTAGGACGGCGTGCTGGCCAGCGCCAGGATGCGCCCGGTGGCGGGTTCGATCGCGGCGACCGCGCCCTTCTGCCGGCCCAGGCCCTTCATCGCGGCCTCCTGGGCGGCCCGGTCGATGGTGGTGTAGACGTCGCCGCCGGGGTTCTGCCGGCGGGCGATCTCGTTCCAGAGCGCCCAGCTCGCCAGTCGGCTGTCGGTGCCGGAGAGGACCGCGTCCTCGGTGCCCTCCAGCAGGCTGTTGCCGTACGTCTGGGAGGAGTAGCCGGTGACGGCGGCGTACGTCGGTCCGTCGGTGTAGGTGCGCCGGTAGTCGTAGCGGCCGCCGGTCGGCACGGAGCCGGTGACGGTGTCGGCGCCGACCCGGATGTTGCCGCGGGGCTGGGAGTAGCGCTCGATGGTCAGCCGCTGGTTGGCCGGGTTGTGGTCGAGCCGCTCCCGCTGGAAGACCTGCACCCGGGTGGCCTGCGCCGCCAGCGCCACGATCAGCAGCACGCAGAAGGTGCCCGCGCGCCGTCCGGTGGTCGAGATCCCCGGGCGGCCCGGCGGCCCGGCGGCGGGCGGGCGCGGCCGGCCGCGTCGCAATCTCACGCGCCCTCCCCTGGCGGCGGCGGGCGCCGGGCGAGGTCGCTCATCCGCACCAGCAGGGCGACGATGATCCAGTTGGTCACCACCGAGGAACCGCCCTGGGCGATGAACGGGAGTGTCATCCCGGTCAGCGGGATGAGATCCAGGACGCCGCCGGCCACCACGAAGACCTGGAGCCCGACGATCGCGGCCAGCCCGATGGCCAGCAGCCTCCCGAAGGGGTCGGGCAGCGCGAGGCCGGTCCGAAAGCCCCGCGAGATCAGCAGCGCGTACAGCAGCAGGAGCGAGATCAGCCCGGCCAGCCCCAGTTCCTCGCCGACGGTGGCCAGGATGAAGTCGGACTTCGCCGCGAAGCCGATCAGGATTGAGTGGCCGAGGCCCAGGCCGGTGCCGAGGAGGCCGCCCCAGGCGAAGGCGAACAGCGACTGCGCGATCTGGTTGGCGCCCCGGCCGGCGGCGATCGAGCCCAGCGGGTCCAGCCAGTCGGCGACCCTGCTGTGCACGTGCGGGGAGAGCCAGCCCACCCCGACGGCGGCGAGCGCCGTCAGGAACAGCCCAATGGCGATCCAGCCGCTGCGGGCGGTGGCCACGTACAGCATGATCACGAAGAGGCCGAAGAACAGCAGCGACGTCCCGAGGTCGGTCTCCAGCACCAGGACACCCACGAACGCGGCCCAGATCAGCAGGACCGGCCCGAGCACCCGCCCGCGCGGCAGCTGGAACCAGAGGAAGCGCCGGCCGGTCAGCGCCAGCGCGTCGCGGTGCACGGCCAGGTAGGCGGCGAAGAAGACGGCCAGGAGGATCTTGGCGAACTCCCCCGGCTGGAAGGAGAGCGGTCCGAGGGTGATCCAGATCCGCGAGCCGTACACCGGCGGGAAGAGGACCGGCAGCACCAGCAGCACCAGCGCCAGCAGCGCGCCGATGTACGCGTAGCGCTGCAACCGCCGGTGGTCGCGCAGGAAGACCACCACGGCGATGAAGAGCGCCACCCCGAGCGTGGACCAGAGCAGCTGGGTCTGTGCGGCGGCGCTGCCCGGGGTCGCCCGGTCCAGGCGGTAGATGACGACCAGCCCGATCCCGTTGAGCAGGATCGCGATCGGCAGCAGCAGCGGATCGGCGTACGGCGCCCGCCAGCGGATCACGCCGTGCGCCAGCAGGGCGAGCACACCCAGCGCCGCGCCGTAGCCGGCCGCGCCGGAGGGCACCTCGCCGTCGATGTTGGCCCCGACCTCGATGTAGCCGAAGACCGCGATCAGGACGGCGGCCAGCACCAGGGCGAGTTCGGTGTTGCGACGGGTCCTCACCGGCCGCCGGGGCCGGGCGCCGGCCCTCGTCACGGCGGATGGAGTTGCCACGGATCGTCCTGTCGCAAGCTCGTCGGGTCGCCCTCGTCGGGTCGCCGGCTCTGGTTGGCCACCCTAACGAGAATTAGCCATATTTACGGACCTTGGTGTCGGTGTGTCCGATATTCGCCCGCCGACCCGTCAGCGGCCGGGCCGAGAGCGCGCCCGCAATCGCCCTCGCGCCCCCGGGCCCCCGGCCCCGGCCGGGCGCGAGGCCGGTCGTGTCCGGAGCAGAAGTCGCCAGCCCCGGCCCCAGATTGGCCGTCCCCGACCGGTGATCCATAGGATTCGGCGGGTGACTACCGGACGACGACCCAGAGCCAGGCTCGGCAGCCTGCTGGCCGCCCTGGCGATAACGGGTGGTGCGCTGCTCAGCGGCCTCCCCGCCCACGCCGACGAACCATCAGCCGGCGCCGCCGCGGGCAGGGAGGCCCCCAGGGTCGACCTCGTCCTTGACGTCAGCGGCTCCATGCACGCCACCGACATCCAGGGCAAGAGCCGGATCGCGGTGGCCCAGCAGTCCCTGAACGAGGTGATCGACGCCCTGCCGCCGGAGACCGACTTCGGCATCCGCACCCTCGGCGCCAACTACCCCGGCGACGACAAGAACCAGGGCTGCCAGGACACCAAGCAGCTCTTCCCGGTCGGCAAGACCAACAAGGTGGAGGCGAAGACCGCCGTCGCCACCCTGCGGCCCACCGGCTGGACCCCGATCGGCCTCGCCCTGCGCGGCGCCGCCCAGGACCTCGGCAAGGGCGAGACCACCCGCCGGGTGGTGCTGATCACCGACGGCGAGGACTCCTGCGCCCCGCCCGACCCGTGCGACGTCGCCCGCGAACTCGCCTCCCAGGGCATCCACCTGGTCGTCGACACGCTGGGCCTGGCGCACGACGACAAGACCCGCCAGCAGCTGCTCTGCATCGCCAACGCCACCGGTGGCACCTTCACCGACGTGCGGACCCAGGAGCAGCTCACCGACAAGGTCAAGCAGCTGGTCGACCGCTCGGTGGACACCTACACGGTGACGCCCACCAAGACCACCGGCACCGACAAGTGCGAGAGCGCGCCGGTGCTGACGCCCGGCGTCTACAGCGACCGCGAGAAGTTCTCCGAGCACCGGGTCTACCGGGTGCCGGTGAAGGCCGGGCAGGAGCTGCGGGCCTCGGTGAGCGTCTCGGTCGACCGGGCGGTGGCCCGCGACTACGGCGTGCTGCTCCAGGCGACCAGTACCACCGGACAGGAACTCGTCCGGGGTACGGACGCCGGCAGCGGGCGTACCGACGTGGCCTCCGCCGGCCTGCGCTGGTCCTCGTCGATGTCCTCGACCTCCCCGACGGCGTCCGCCTCCCCCAGCGGCGCGGCGGAGACCGCCGTCTGCCTGGTGATCAGCAACTCGCTCGCCCCGCAGCCCGGTGTGGCGGCGGACCCGGGCCTGCCGCTGGAACTGACGGTCGACCTGGCCACCGCCTCCCCCGCGCCGGACGGCCCGGCGCTGGGCCTGGGCCGCGGCTGGATCCTGCTGCTGGTCCTGACCCTGGCGGGCCTGCTGACCGGTCTGCTCTTCGGCTGGATCGCACGCTGGCGGATCGCTGTCTGGCGGGAGAACTGACGATGCGTACCACTCTCAAGGCCGCACTGGCCGCCGTCGTACTGGTGCCGCTGCTGGCCCCGGCCGCCTCGGCCGCCTCACCGTCCGCCTCCCCCAGCGCGAGCAGCCTCGCCCCGGTCAACAAGGCCGGTACGTCGTTCCTGACCGCGACCGCACTGGCCGCCGGCCAGGACGCCAAGGTGGCCGCCTCCACCGGTGACTACCTCTACTGGTCGTTCGGCGCCGCCGAGGGGCAGACGCCCACCATCGAGCTGTCCGTCACCCTGGCGCCGGCCGCCGACCGGCACGGGCCGCAGAGCTGGAGCGTGGAGGTCTTCGACGGCCTGCGCCGGCGCCAGTCCTGCACGGCGGGCACCCAGAACGCCACCGGCGCGCCCACCGCCACGGACCTGACGCTCAGCTGCACCCTGCGCCAGATCCGCTCCTGGGCCGAGCCCTGGTCCGGTGACCCGCTGCCGGGCACGTACTACGTCCGGCTGTCGGTCGCCGACGCGCCGCAGCAGGACCTCGGCCTGGCCGCCGGCGCCCAGCTGCACATCGCCACCAAGGGCGGCCCGGACGACGCCCAGCCCGAGGGCGGCTCGTTCAAGGCCCCGCTCGTGCCCCCGGTGAACGCCGGCGGCAGCGCGGTCGGCGGCAAGACGGCCGCGGTACCGCAGGAGCCCGAGTCGCACTGGTACTCGGGCTGGTTCTCGGGCTGGAACAGTCGCTGGTTCTGGACGCTGGCGGGCGGCGCCCTGGCCGCCCTGGCCGGCGTCGGCGGCTACACCGTCACCCGCCACCCGCGCGGCCGGCGACCGGCCCGCTACGGCGCCGTCCCGCCGCAGGCCGGCGCGCCGCAGCCGGGTCCGTACGCCGGGTCGGGGCAGTCCTGACCGGTGCGTGAGGCGAGGGCCGGCCGGGCTTCCCGGCCGGCCCTCGCCCGTACCCCGGGGCCTCGCGCGCCCGCCCTTCCTCCGCCCCTGGTGGGCGCACGGCCGCGCTCAGCCCTCGCAGCACCGCCGCAGGCCCTCCGCCTCCATCCCGAGGAAGCGCCGCGCCCGCTCCCCGAGCAGCAGCTCCACCGGCCGGGCCAGCGGGCCGCTCTGGTCCAGCGTCAGGGTGAGCCGCATCCCGCCGGCCGGCCCGCGTTCCAGCTCGTGCCCGCCGACGGTGGTCACCCCGGGCCCCGCGCTGAGCCAGCTGAACGACCGCCCCAGCTCGAACCCCGTGACCCGCCAGACCGCGGCCGGGAGGCCGGGCTGCTTCAGCCGGGCGGTACTGCCCAGCAGCAGCGGACCGTCCTCCAGCCGCCGCACATGCGTCATCGAGGCCGTCCAGCGCGGCCAGCTCTCCACGTCGACCAGCGCGGCCCAGATCCGCTCGGGCGGGGCATCGATCCTGACCATGACGGTGTGGCGCACCCGTACCCCCCGCGATCTCGCTCTCCTGCGACAGCCGGTGCCAACCAGCGTAGGGGCGGGCACCCGCCGAGGACAGACCTCTGCAAGCCACCCGGAAGGCCGCGGGTCGCGCGCCGGCCCGCGCGCGCCGGCGGCCTAGGCTCGGCCCCGGCCGACGGGACCGCGATCCACCGGAGCGGAGCGAGGAGCGAGCGATGGGCGGCGGGCGACCGCAGGACCGGATCGTGGTGGGCGTCGACGGCTCGGCGCTCTCCCGCGCGGCGATCCGATGGGCCGCCAGGCAGGCCGCCCTCACCGGCAGCGCCCTGGAGGCCGTGACCGTCTGGCACTTCCCCAGCCTGTACGGCAGCACCGGGATGGTCCCGCCCGTCCTGGACGGCTTCGACCTGGAGGCCGACGCCGCCAAGATCCTCGACGAGAGCCTGGCCGCCGCCCTCGGCCCCTCCCCCGACCTGCCCGTCCAACGCCACATCAAGGCCGGCCAGCCCGCCCGCGCCCTCGTCGAGGCCGCCCGGGGCGCCTGCGCCCTGGTCCTCGGCAGCCACGGCCACGGCGCCCCCCTCGACACCGTCCTGGGCTCCGTCAGCCACTACTGCGTCCACCACGCCCGGTGCACCGTCGTCATCGTCAAAGCCGAGCCGCCACCCCACTGACGACCGGTCACCCCCATAAACGCAGAGATCCCGCCCGATCAACTGATCGGACGGGATCTCGTGGCCACTCACGAGCGGCCGTTGGGTGGAGCTGAGGGGATTCGAACCCCTGACCCCCTCGATGCGGACTACCGGCGGGGCGGTCGTTGGGGTCTCCGGCGCTGGTCGCCCTGTCTGGGGCGTCCGCCGTCGGCCAGCTGCGACCGCCCCGGTTGCTGTATCGCGCTGCTGTACAGCAACCCACCCATGTCGACGGGGCGCATGCCCGTGTCGGCTCCGCATGCCACAGACTGGCTGTCCGCGGCATCTCCGTCCCGAAGCAACCTGGGCGCCCACCCGACCTCGGCGAGCAGCGTCGCTGACCTGCCCGAACGATTCCCAAGTGTCCGTGGCCGTCCACCGCTGTACGCGGCCGTTGTAGCGCAGTTAGACACTCAGGCTTGCGCGGCCCGCGTGCGCACCCTCGCCGCGGGCATTCGCTCGCCGAGCATAAGCGCCACGATGCCGGCCACCGTCGAGAGGACCGTCGGCAGGATGTCGGTTGGCGCTCGCAGCACAACCACGATGACGATCACGGCCGCTGGCCAGATCTGGGGAGCCCTGGTTGACAGGGGCCCTGGGCTAGGAGACAGACTCACAGGGGTACCTCCAAGAGGTGCTCATGCCCGCCCTTGCCGCAATCGGTTCCAGCCTCAGCGGCAGTGGCGGGCTTGGCCATTCGGTTAACTGACCGTAGCAGTGGACGAGTACGCAAAGGCGCCGGAGCAATCACTCTCAGCTATGACCTCTGCTCATGCTTAGCGAGCAGGGCTCATACTCTCCGCCTCTCACGCGGCGTCGACTGCGCGGAGCAACTCTCCAAAATCCTCCATGCACCTGCGCTTCTGACTCTTCAGAATGCTGGAAAGTTGTCGCTGATTTGCTCACCCAGGGGAGCCGATCGAGTTGGCTGGATCCCGTCGTCGGAGACGAGCAACGCGGGTGGTGGAGCGGTTTTGGCCGGTGTCCTGTCTGGTCTGGGTCCGGGCATGATCGGGGCCCGTAAGCTCATCGCGTCTCGGTCAGGGCTTTTGGGCCTGACCGCAATTTGGCCGAGTGGCCCCCCGGTCTTGCTCGGTGCGGGTCCCGGTCCTGGCAGGTGGGTAAAACCGTGGAGCCGCCCGCCCCCAGCCCCGGTGGGGTTGGTCCTGAGATCGAATTCCCCTGCCCTCCTGTACCGGGGAGGGGGTAAGTCTGGACGCTGTCCGTTCCTGCCCCGGCCTTAGCTTTCCGCCCCTCGGGCGCGGCCGACGACGGCAAAGCCCCAGCCGGGGCGAAGACAGGAGGCGGGGCGCGCGCCGGAGGACGGCCGGCGCCGCCCGCGCATCGCGCGGCACCCCGAACCCTTGTGTGAGGCTGCTCCCCAGTCAGTCCAGGAGGCGGGGAATCCTCGCCGGTATCTCCGATGCCGCCGTGATGTGCCTTCCCCACTGGCCCCGCCCTCCCCGCGGCGAGCGCAGCGAGGCGCCTTGAACCCGTAGAGAAGGTTTCTACGCATCCCTGTACTCCCCGCACTCCTCGCTCTTCCTCCACTCGATCACTGACCGAACCGCCCCGTTCCGGCTAGCCATGGTGTTCACGAGCGTTACCGCCTGGGCATGCTGACCTGTTGTCAGGCATCTCGGCTGGGGAGGGCGGAGCCGCGTGGAGGAGCTGACGGTCAGGCCATGGCGGAAGCCGGGAAAGTGGCGGCTGTACGTCAACAGAGCCGGTGTCCGTGGTGCTGCGGTCGCATGGCTTGATTGCCTGACCGGCGTGGTCGAGATCCAGGATGCCGAGCGCGAGTCCGCTGCGCTGGCCAAGGTGGAGGAGTGGTGCGCCTCCTACGGGCAGTCTGTACCCCCGCGCACCGTACGACGCTGTGGGGACGCAACGCCGTCAGCGCCGGCCAAAGCGCCCGTGCCGAAGCAACGGGTCAGCGTGCCCTTCCTGCCACCTCTGCGCGATGAGGACGACCTTGCCTTGAACGCGCCCGGCGCCGGGCTGGAGAGCATGCTGCGGCGGGAGGAGCAGTCGCACAACGTCTGGGTTCGCCTGGTCGCCAAGGCGACCCGGAATCCCCTCGGCGCCCCAACCACGCTCCTGGGGCTGGAAGGCGAGCGCATCGTCGGGGCTGGCTTGGAACCGCTGAGGATCGCCGGGTGGAAGGTCCTGCACGGTATGCCGCTGCCCAGCGGTGCCGACATCGACCACGTGGTGATCGGCCCACCGGGCGTCTTCACGATCAATACCAAGCATCATCCGGACGCCACCGTGCGGGTCGGCGACAAGATGGTCGGCGTCAACCGCAACAGCTTCCCGTACCTGGCTAACGCCGAGTTCGAGGCCTCACGAACGGCGGCACTGCTGGAGGAGTGGTGCGGGTTCGAGGTGCCCGTTCACCCGATCATCGCTGTGGTCGGCGCCCGGAAGATCACTCGTGCCGGAGCCTCCCCCGTGGCCGTGGTCGCCGGCGAGCAGATCGCCTCGAACCTCCCGCAAACGCCGACACGGCTGACACCGGAACGCGTTGAGAGGGTCTTCACCGTCGCGCGACACCGACACGTCTGGAGCCAGATGGGAAGCCGCGGCAAGAAGTCCAGCTAGGAGCTGTCTCCTTGATCGGGCCGGGTCGGCGGCCGGGTCGGAGCAGTCCCGCGGCCCGGGGCGGGGCGTGTCGGTGTGATGCGGCAGGATCACCTGCATGACGGACGGAATCGCCTGGCTCGCGGAGCCACAGAGCATTGCCTTCGGCGGCTACAGCGTGACCCTGGCCCGAGGGCTCGGGATCGAGGTGCTGGCGGCGCGGATCGCGGCCTCGGCCCAGTGGTCGGAGCGGACCGTGGAGCCGGTCGGGGAGCTCACCGGGGACGAGCTGGTCGAGGCGTTGGACTCGGAGTACGGGGACGCCTGGGACGGGATCGGGCTGCGACTGGGGGTGAGCGACGGGTGGACCTTCGCGGTGGCGTACGGGGGCTGGTTCGGGGAATTCCGGGACGATCCGGCGATCTCCGAAGGCGGGGCCGACGTCTTCCTGCTGGAGTACGAGGAGGAGAACGGCAAGCCGGTGCCGCCGACCTTCCACTACCACCGGGACGGCCGGACGGTCTGCTCGTTCAATCTGCACCTGGACGACTCCTGGGGCAACGGCCAGGTCGCCGGAGACCCCGAACTCGTAGATACGGTCATGGGGTTGCTGAGCATAGAAGGTCTGCCGGACGAGGAACGAGCGCACCGAGAGGTGCACCGGACCACCCTGGGGGTGCTGGAGCGGCAATTCGGTCTGACACTCCCCCGGGCCATAGTGCTGGAGGCCCCCCTGCCGGCCGTCCTGCTCGCCGACCAGAGCGTGACTCTTTGATGGGTTGAGCTGTTGATCGGATGTGTCTGTCCGATTGATGATCAGTGATGCCGTGTGGGAACGGATCGAGCCGTTAATGCCGGCCGATCCGGTCCGCGGCGGCGATGGGCGAACCACCGCCGCACTCTGGAGGCGATCGCGTGGAAGTACCGCACGTGCTCGCCCTGGCGGGACCTGCCCCACGAGCTCGGCTCGTTCAAGACCGCCCACAAACGGCTGCTGCGCTGGGCAGTCGACGGTACCTGGGCCAGGGCCTTCGCAGCTGTTCTCGCCGCAGCGGACGCGGGCGACGAGATCGGCTGGACCGTCTCGGTGGACTCCACCGTCTGCCGGGCCCACCCGGTCGTCCCGGACCGGTGCGTGGGACGTGGTGCTCGCGGACCGCGCCTACTCCTCCCGCGCGATCCGCGCCCACCTGCGCAACCGTCACATCCGGGCCGTCATCCCACAGCCCGCCGACCAGGTCCAGCACCGCCGACGACGTGGTCCTCACGGCGGCAGGCCACCTGCCTTCGACCCCGAGTCCTACAAGGAACGCAACACCGTCGAGCGGTGCATCAACCGCTTCAAGCAGTGGCGCGGCCTGGCCATGCGCACCGACAAACTCGCCATCGCCTACCAAGCCGCACTCCACCTCGCCGCCATCCTCATCTGGGCCCGCAGATAACCAAAGAGACAGACCCTAGCTCAGCTCGCCTGCGGCAAGTCGATGAGCGTCCGACCGTCGTGGGTACGGATGTGCGGGGCTGCTTCGTCCTGGAGGGCGTCGAGCAGGCGGACGGCGTAGACCTCGCCCATCCGGGCGGCTACCTCGTCCGGGGTCAGCCATGCCACCGCCGTCGACTCCTGACCACCGCCATCGCCGAAGAGCTGATCACGAAGAACCTGGCGGCCCTGGTGAAGCTCCGGTCGCCTCGGCGGACCGCCCGGAACCCCTGGTCGGTGGAGGAGGCGAAGACCTTCCTGGAGTCGGCACGCCGCGATGGTGACCCGCTCTACCCGGCGTACGTGCTGATCCTGGTCCTCGGGCTACGGCGCGGGGAGGTGCTGGGCCTGACCTGGGGTTCGGTGGACCTGGACGCCGAGCTGCTGACGGTGGAGGCCCAACTCCAGCGGATCCGGCGTCAGCTCGTTCACGACGAGACCAAGACCGACGCGTCGACCGCCGTCCTCCCGCTGCCGGACATCTGCACCGCGGCACTGAAGTTCCGCCGTCAGGTACAGGCCGCCGCCAAGCGGGCCGCCGGCGACTTGTGGGCGGGGCTCGACTTCGCGTTCACCACCCGCACCGGCTCACCGATCGAACCGCGCAACTTCAACCGGTCGTTCAAGCGGCGGTGCGAGCTGGCCGGCGTCCGGGTCATCCGACTGCACGACACCCGGCACACCTGCGGGTCGCTCCTCGCCGCCCTGGATGTGCACCCGCGGATCGCGATGCAGATCCTGCGGCACAGCAAGATCGCCGTCACGATGGAGATCTACACCCACGTGCCGTCAGAGGCCACCCGGCGGGCGCTGAAGAAGCTCGGCCGGCACATCACCACCGAAGCACCAGAGCAGCCGGAGTAGCTGCTGTACTTCACTGCTGTACAGACGATCAAAGGCCCTCCCGGATGATCCCGGGAGGGCCTTTGACATTGGGTGGAGCTGAGGGGATTCGAACCCCTGACCCCCTCGATGCGAACGAGGTGCGCTACCGGACTGCGCCACAGCCCCAACGAGAAGAAACTTTAGCACCTTCGGGAGGGGGTTCGTGACCACCCCCTCCCCCGGCCGGCCCGGCGGGCCCGCGATCACTCGTTGGCGGCGCGGGGGCGGTGGGCGTACTCGTCGTCGTGGACCTCGGCGCCGGCGGCCGGCGGTTCGGCGTACTGGTCGTAGAGCGGGGTGTTGCGGGCCTCCCCGGGGCGCCCGGCCGTCCAGGTGCCGGGGGCGCCGAGGTCGAGGCCGCGGGTGACCCGGGGCGCCACCGGTGCGGTGACATAGGTCGGCAGCGGGACGGGGACGGGCTCCCAGGAGTCGGGGCCGGCCGCGCCGCGCTCGCGCATGCCGTCGACCCATTCCTCGTGGTCGGTCGCCTCGGCGAGCGCCGAGGAGGCCTTCGCGGTCTGCGGGGTCGGGTCGGCGGCCAGCCGCAGGTGCGGGCGGCCCCGGTCGGCGGGGTGCGTCGCATTGTGCGGGGTGTCCGCCCGGCCGCCCTGGTGGGCGGGCCCGTCATGGGCGCCCTGCCGGCCGTCCACGCCGGCCTCCTCGGCCCCGCGCTCCTCCGTACGCCGGCGCTCGCGCTTGCGTAGCTGCTCGGCGGCCTGCGCTGCGCGCGAGCGGTCGAGCTTCACCTCGTACCGCTGGCGCTCCAGCTTGCGCAGGTGGCCGATGTAGAGCGTGAGGAGCACGGCGGGCAGGGCCGGCACCCAGAGGAAGGCCAGGCCGGCCACCGCCGCGATGACCGCGCCGCACGCGAAGGCGAGGAAGAGGACGGTGACCATGCGGCGGCGGCGGGCGAGCAGCCTGGCGCGGCGCTCGGCGCCCGCGCGCTGATCGGCCCGGTGTTCCGCCCGCTCCTCCGTACGCTCGTCGGCGTGGCGCGAGGATGGCTGCCCGCCGTCGTCCGCCGGCTCGGCCTGCCCGGTCGGCGCACCGGAGGCTTCGGCCGCGTCGGGCACGCCAGGGGCGACCTCGTCCGTTTCGGACAGGTCGTCGCCGGTGCTCGTCCGGTCCTCGCGCGGGTCGTCGCGCGGGTCGTCGCGCGAGTCACCGTCGCCCGAGTCGCCGTCCCGCGAGTCGTCCTCGCGTGAATCGTCACGCTTGTCGTCACCAAGGGCCCGGGACACCCGCCGCTCCATCGCCGAACGCCCGGCCAGCAGGCGGATGGCGGTGCTGAAGCGTTCCGTCGGGCGCGCCTCGTTGAGCTCGTCCTGCCTGCGGAGCCACATCGGCACCAGATAGGCGGCCCAGGCCCCTACGATGACCGCGTAGATAAGGCCGCTACTGCTCACGTTTCACACCGTACGGGCGTAGGGGAAGGCCTGGCAGCAATTTGGCGCGGCGTGTCGTGTGATCAAGCTGATTCTCCGACTATTTTGCCGGCATTTGTGCCCGTCCGTCGCGGCGACGATGCCATATCGATATTTGATTCGAACATATATTCAATTACTGCTCTCGCGGCCCGCCCTGATCTCCCGCCAGCGCTCCAGCATGCCCTCGGGGACCTCGTCGACGGTCAGCGCGTACACGAGGTGGTCGCGCCAGTCGCCGTCGATGTGCAGATAGCGCGGGCGCATTCCCTCCGGCCGGAAGCCCAGCTTTTCCACCACCCGGCGGCTCGGCACGTTCTCCGGCCGGATGCAGACCTCGATCCGGTGCAGCCCCAGTGTCCGGAAACAGTGGTCGACCGAAAGCGCGACCGCCGTCGGCATGATGCCCCGGCCGGCCACCGTCTCGTCGATCCAGTAGCCGACATTGGCGGAGCACATCGAGCCCCAGGTGATGCCGCCCACGGTCAGCTGGCCGACCAGCTGGCCCTTGTAGAGGACGACGAAGGGCAGCATCCGGCCCGCCGAGGCCTCGCCGCGCAGGTAACGGACCATCTGCCGGTACGTCGGGCGCGGGCCCGCCGGGCGGCCCGGGCCGGCCGGGGGGACGGTCGCCTCCCACCGCCGCAGCCAGTCCCGGTTGCGGCGGCTCACCTCCTGCCAGGACCGCTGGTCGCGGACCCTGATCGGGCGCAGCGCGACCTCCCCCTCGTGGAGTTCTACCGGCCAGCCGGCGTTCAGTGCGTACTCCCGTCAGCATCAGCACCGGCACCGGCGTCGGCGTCGGGCCGGGGGTGGTCACCGCCGCCGAGCTGGTCGACGGCGTGCGCGAGCAGCGGCTCCAGCACGACGAGGCCGTCCTTGACGCCGCCGGTCGAGCCCGGCAGGTTGACGATCAGGGTACGTCCGGCGAGCCCGGCCAGCCCCCGGGACAGCGCGGAGGTGGGGACCTTGGCCCGGCCGTACGCCCTGATGGACTCGGGGATGCCGGGGATCTCGCGGTCGATGACGCGGGCGGTCATCTCGGGGGTGAGGTCCATCGGCGAGATGCCGGTGCCGCCGGTGGTCAGCACGACGTCGTAGCCGGCCGCGGCGGCCTCGCGCAGCACCGCCTCCACCGGCTCGCCGTCCGGCACGACGCGGGGGCCGTCGGTGGCGAAGCCCATCGCGCGCAGGCCGGCCACCAGCAGCGGGCCGCCCTTGTCCTCGTACACGCCGGCGGAGGCGCGGTTGGAGACTGTGACGGCGAGCGCCCTCATCCCGCCGCTCGCGCCGGGGCGGGCGCCGGCGGGCGTGCTCGACCCGGCGGGCGTGCCCGGCCCCGCAGGCGCGCTCATTCGGCGCCCCGCTGCCAGTCGCCGCTCTTTCCGCCGGTCTTGGTGAGCACCCGGACGTCCTCGATGCTGGCGGCCTTGTCCACGGCCTTGACCATGTCGATCACCGTCAGCCCGGCGACCGCGACCGCGGTCAGGGCCTCCATCTCGACCCCCGTACGGTCGGCGGTGCGCACCGTGGCGGTGATCTCGACGGCCTCGTCGGTGACGGCGAGGTCGACCTTGACGCCGGAGATGGCGATCGGGTGGCAGAGCGGGATCAGCTCGGGGGTCTTCTTGGCACCCATGATCCCGGCGATCCGGGCCACCGCGAGGGCGTCGCCCTTGGGGACGCCCTCGCCGCGCAGCAGCGCCACGACGTCGGGCGCCACCCGCACCCGGCCGGCGGCGACCGCCGTGCGCACGGTGGCGGCCTTCTCGGAGACGTCGACCATGCGGGCCGCGCCGCTCTCGTCGACGTGGGTGAGGCGGTCACCGGGGGGTGTGGTGGTCACGGGTGCTCCAGGGAGGGCGCGCAGATCGAATACCGCGCTACCGTACCCCCAGCTCCCGCCGCAGGGTGGGACGGGCCGTGTCAGTGGGTGAGAACGCCCGGCCCGCCGGGCCCGCCGACCCGGGGGGCGAGCCCGGTGGCGGGGCGTCAGTCGGTGAGCAGGACAACGTCGACCTCGCTGCCGGCCGGCAGGGCGGTGACGTTCTCGGGCACGGTGATCAGACAGTTCGCCATGGCCAGCGCCCCGACCAGGTGCGAGCCCTCGCCGCCGACCGGCTCCACCCGGCCGGCCCCGTCGTAGTGGCCGCGCAGGAACTGCCGGCGCCCGGCGGGCGAGCGCAGCTCGGCCGGGCAGACGGCCCGGACCACCGGCCGGTGGACGTCGGGGGCACCGAGCATGGTGCGGATCATCGGGCGGACGAACAGCTCGAAGGAGATGTACGAGCTCACGGGGTTGCCGGGAAGTGCCAGCAGCGGGACGCCGGTGCCGGCCCGGGAGCCGATCCGGCCGAAGCCCTGCGGCTTGCCGGGCTGCATCCGCAGCCTGCGGAAGTCCACCCCGCCGTAGCTCTCGAAGACCTCCTTGACCACGTCGTACGCGCCGACGCTGACGCCCCCGCTGGTGACGATCAGGTCGGCCCGGCCGAGCTGGTCCTCCAGGACGCCCCGCAGCACGGCGGCGTCGTCGGGCACGCCGCCGACCCGGTAGGCGATGGCGCCGGCGGCCCGGGCCGCGGCGGTGAGGGTGAAGCTGTTGGAGTCCGGGATCTGCCCGGGGCCCACCGGCTCGCCGGGCTGGACGAGCTCGCTTCCGGTGGAGAGCACCACCACGCGCGGGCGGGGGCGGACCTTGACGGTGGCCCGGCCGATGGCGGCGAGCAGGCCGAGCTGGGTGGGGCCGAGCAGGGTGCCGGCGGTGAGCACCTGCCGGCCGGCCGTGATGTCGCTGCCGCGGCGGCGGATGTGCGCGCCCTCGGTGACCGGGCGCAGCACCCGTACCTCTTCACCGGCGGCCGCCGCGCCCATCGAGTCGGCGGCCTCGCCGGTGCCGGTGCCACCGTCGGTCCACTCCACCGGGGCGACGGCTTCGGCGCCCGGAGGTACCGGGGCGCCGGTCATGATGCGGGCGCTCTGGCCGGGGCCGACCTTGGGGAGGTCGCCCGCGCCAGCGGCGATGTCGCCGATGACGGTGAGCACCGAGGGGTAGCGGTCGCTGGCCCCCGCGGTGTCGGCGGTGCGGACGGCGTAGCCGTCCATCGAGCTGTTGTCGAAGGGCGGCAGGTCACCGTCGGCCGTGACGTCCTCGGCGAGCAGGCAGCCCTGCGCCTCCAGCAGCTGCAACTCGATCGCGGGCAGCGGGGCGGCGGCCGCCAGGACATCGGCGAGGTGCTCGTCGACCGTCCACATCCGGGCGGCGGGCGGCTGCCCGGCGGGGGACGGCACCGAGTCGGCGGACGGCCCCGGGGACGGCGATGCCGGGCCTGCGGATCCTCCGCAGCAGGAAGCTGGGGCGGTACTGCTCTCCGTGGGCCCGGTCATCGCTGGCTCGCTCTCCGTCGTCGGATCAGTCCTGCATCTCGGTGCGGACGAACTCCTTGAGCCAGGTGCGGAACTCCGGGCCCAGGTCGTCGCGCTCGGACGCCAGTCGGACGATAGCGCGCAGGTAGTCCGCGCGGTCGCCGGTGTCGTAGCGGCGGCCCTTGAAGAGCACACCGTGCACGGGGCCGCCGATCCCGGAGTCACGGGTGGCCAGCTCGCGCAGCGCGTCGGTGAGCTGGATCTCTCCGCCGCGGCCGGGTGCGGTGTTGCGCAGCACCTCGAAGATGGCCGGGTCGAGGACGTAGCGGCCGATCACCGCGTAGTTCGACGGGGCGTCGGCGGTGTCGGGCTTCTCGACCAGGTCGGTGACGTGGAAGACGTCCTCGCCGAAGCCGTTCGGCTTGACGGCGGCGCAGCCGTACAGGTGGATCTGGGAGGGCTCGACCTCCATCAGCGCGACGACCGAGCCGCCGAGCTCCTGCTGCACCTCGATCATGCGGGCGAGCAGCGGGTCACGCGGGTCGATCAGGTCGTCGCCGAGCAGGACGGCGAAGGGCTGGCCGGCGACGTGCTGCTCGGCGACCAGGACGGCGTGGCCCAGGCCCTTGGGGTCGCCCTGGCGCACGTAGTGCATGTTGGCCAGCTCGACGGACTCGCGCACCCGGCGCAGGCGGTCCTGGTCACCCTTGCGGGCGAGCAGCTCCTCCAGCTCGTAGGCGCGGTCGAAGTGGTCCTCAAGGGCGCGCTTGTTGCGGCCGGTCACCATCAGTATGTCGCTGAGGCCGGCGGCCGAGGCCTCCTCCACCACGTACTGGATGGCGGGCTTGTCGACGACGGGCAGCATCTCCTTGGGAGTCGCCTTGGTAGCCGGAAGGAACCTCGTGCCGAGGCCTGCGGCGGGCACCACGGCCTTGGTGACGGGGATGCGGGGGTTCGTCGTCGTCATGCGTTTACCTTACTAAGGCGTGTTTTCGCCTGGCTGAGCGCGAGGTCAAGCGGCTATGAAAGGACGTCGCGGGGCGCGGCCACGGCTGCTGGCTTGTACGGAAGTCCGGTGGGGGCGAGGGGCTCCCCTCCGGCACAGGGCGACACACTACCGGGCTTTTCCGAACGGTCACGCTCGGCATCGGAGCCGCCCTTGGACACCCGGGGGCCGGGCGCCCCGCGCCAGCAGTCCCCGCCCTCCTTCTTCGCCTGGGCCAGGGCCCCGTCGGCCGCCCGCAGCAGCAGCGCGGCATGGGTGCCGTCCCTGGGCAGCACGGCCAGGCCGGCGGCGGCGGTCAGTCCGTTGCCGTGTGCGTGGCTCGGTTCGCGCGGGCCCGACGACCAGTCCAGCAGCCGGTGCCGGCGGACGGACCAGATCAGCCGCTCGGCGACGGTGATCGCCCCCTCGACGCCGGTGTCCGGCAGCACGATCAGGAACTCGCCTCCGCCGCACCGGCCGAGGGTGTCGGAGCGGCGGATCTCCATGCCGAGCCGCTGGGCGAGGTCGCGCAGGATGGCGTTGCCCCGGCCCCGGCCGTGCTCGGCGATGACCGCCTCGAAGCCGGAGATCTCCAGCATCAGCAGGGCCAGCGGCCGGGGCTCCTCGTGCTCGTCCGCGCGCCGGCAGCGCTCGACCTCGCGGTCGAGGGTGAGCTGGAGGTGCCGGTGGTTCCACACCCCGGTGAGCGGGTCACAGGAGGCGGTGCGCGCCAGTTCGGCGCAGCGGGCCTCCAGCTCGGCGATCCGCCCGCGCAGCCCCGACTCCCGGGCGGCGGCGGCCCGCTCGCCGCAGCGCGCGCGCAGGCCGAGGAGGACGGCGCCGCCGAGCGCGGGCGCGCTGAGCACGGCCAGGGCCTGGACCAGGAGCGGGGTGGACATCGGGGCGCCTTCCGCATGTCAGGCTCTGAGCGTCACCGGGCCCAGAGCTGTGGAGGATCCCATGTACAACGAGAAGGCGGAGCTGAGGACACGGCTGCTCGGCGAGCGGCGGGCACTGTCCCCGCAGGCGCGCGAGGCGGCCGCGCTGGCGCTGGCGGGCCACGCCCTGGAGCTGGCCGGGCCCGGGCAGAGCGTCGCGGCGTATGTCTCGGTCGGCGCGGAGCCGGGCACCCGTCCGCTGCTGGACGCGCTGCTGGCGGGCGGCGTCCGGGTGCTGCTCCCGGTGCTGCTGGCGGACAACGACCTGGACTGGGCCACCTATACCGGCCCGGGGCGGCTCGCCCCGGCCACGCGCGGGCTGCTGGAGCCGACCGGGGCGCGGCTGGGGCCGCAGGCGGTGTGCGAGGCGTCGGTGGTGCTGCTGCCCGGCCTGGCGGTGGACCGCCGGGGCCTTCGGCTGGGCCGGGGCGGCGGCTCGTACGACCGGGTGCTGGCCCGGCTGGCCCTGGCCGGGGCCCGGCCGCTGCTGGCCACGCTGCTGTACGAGCACGAGCTGCTGGAGCAGGTGCCGGCCGAGCCGCACGACCGGCCGGTGGACGCGGCCGTCACCCCGTCCGGGGTGCACCGGCTGGGGTGACGGGTCCGGCCCGGGCGGGGTGGCGGCCGGCGGGGCCGTCGGCGTCGGCCGCCGGGCGTCAGCCGTTGGTGAGGATCAGCCGGTTCTTGGTCGCCTTGTCGACGGCCTCGGCCGAGTAGGACCAGCTCAGCAGCCTGCCCTTGAGCCAGAGGTCGGTCTGGTCGTTGTAGTTGGGGTGGAAGGCGTGGCCCGAGGCACCGCCGACGTTGATCCAGCGTGAGGCGTCGAAGTCGCTCAGGTCGACGACCATCCGCATCGAGGGGATCCAGTCGACCTGGTACCCGGCGGCCGCGTTCCAGCCGGCCGCGTCGACCGCCGCCGTACCGCCGGAGAGCCGGTACGGACCGCGGTTGAGCAGTCGCTGCACGACGCCGGAGGCGATCGAGGAGTCGTCGGTGCCCATCGTCTGCTCACGCAGGGTCAGGGTGTGCAGCCGGCCCCAGTTCCAGGTGGAGATGTCCTTGCTGAGCAGCGAGGTGAGGTCCTGGCGGGCGTTCTTCATCGCCTCGCCGAGCAGGTTCTCCAGGCCCTTCTGCTCGTGGTGCTCGGAGTCGATGTACGTCCACCAGCTGCTGTCCGGCTTGGAGAGCTGCTGGAACACGATCTCCATCCAGCGGTCGCCGCCGTCGGGCTGGGCCTTGCCGGGCTCGCGGGTGCCGCACTCGGTGATGATCTTGTTGGCGTCGGCGGCGTCCGGCTTGGTCGGGTCCTGCTGCGCGTGGACCAGCAGGCAGTTGTCCTTGGCGCGCAGGTCGGCGGGGAACTTCTGCCCGAAGGCGAGGGTCAGGATCTGGCGCCAGACGCCGTTGTAGTACGCGGCGGCCGCGGAGGAGGCGTCCTGCCGGTAGTTCCAGTCCTTCAGCAGATCCTGCGCCTCGCGCACGTACGGATCGTCGATCTGCACCTTGAGCAGCAGCGGGACGAGCGTCGTGGCGAGCACGCTGGTGTTGTCGAGCTGCATGGACTGCATGTCGTCCGGCGAGATCTTCCCGCCGTTCTTGAGCTTGGCCTCGATCTGGCCGGTGATCTCCTTGGCCCGGGTGCCGTACTCCCAGTCCTTGGTCAGCGGGTACTTGTAGCTGCGGTCGACCACGGCCTGGTTGGCGGTGACGATGAAGCCGGCCGCCGGGTTGAGGCTGTAGGGCAGCGCGGTGAAGGGGATCATGCCCTTCCAGGCGTAGGCGGAGTCCCAGCCGAGCGCGGGGTAGGTGCCGTCGCCGCTCTCGCGGATCGGGATGCTGCCCGGTGCCTGGTAGCCGATGTTGTTCTTGGTGTCGGCGTAGATCAGGTTCTGCGCGGGGACGGCGAAGTCCTTGGCGGCGGCCCGGAACTCGTCCCAGCCGGTGGCCCTGTCGAGCTTGAAGACGGCGTCCATGGTCTTGCCCGGGGTGAGCGCCGTCCACTGCAGGGCGACGCCGTAGCCGGTGGTGCCGCGGTCCGGGGCGGCATTGCCGGCGGGCGCGTACCTGCCGACGTTCTGCTGCTCGGTGCTCGGGTCGGAGATCAGCGGGGCACCGCTCTGGGTGGTGCGGACGGTGATGACGCGGTCGGCGCCGCCGGCGACCTTGATGGTCTCCTTGCGCAGCTCGAACTTCACGTCCTTGCCGTCGACCAGGTAGGTGTCCGGGCCGGTGACCTTCTCCAGGTAGAGGTCGGTGACGTCGGCGCCGAGGTTGGTGAAGCCCCAGGAGATGTCCTTGTTGTGGCCGATGACCACACCGGGCATCCCGGCGAAGGTGAAGCCCGAGGTGTCGAAGCCGCAGGCCCCGGAGACCGTCCGGCAGTGCAGGCCCATCTGGTACCAGACCGAGGGCAGGCCCGGGCCGAGGTGCGGGTCGTTGGCCAGCAGCGGCTTGTTCGTGGTGGTGTGGCTGCCGGCGACCACCCAGGAGTTGGAGCCGATGCCCTGGCCCTGGCGGCCGAGCAGCTGCGGCATCTCGTCGATCCGGTCCGAGACGTCCTTGAGCATCGCCTTGGTGACGGTCGAGCCCTGGACGGCGCCGCCGGTGGCCGGAGCCGCGGGCTGGGCCGCGCCGTCGGCGGGGCGGTAGGTGTCACCGCTGACGGTGCCGGTCTTCACGATGGTGCCGTTGCGCGCGTACGGGTACTCGGGGTACAGCTCGGCGATCTTGTCCGGGGTGAAGTCCTGGGCGAGCAGCGAGCGGTCGATCTCCTCCTGCATGTTGCCGGAGAGGTTCCAGGCCATCGCCTTGAGCCAGGCCACCGAGTCGACGGGCGTCCACTGCTCCGGCTTGTAGTCGCCGTTCGCCACACCGAGCAGGGCGTACTCCAGCGAGGCGCTCTCGCCGCCCGGGTGCTCCGCGAGCCAGGCGTTGACACCGTCCGAGTAGGCCTGGAGGTACTTCTTGGCGTCGGCGGAGAGCTGGGAGTCGAACTCCTTCTGTGCGACCTGGTGCCAGCCCATGGTCCGCAGGAACGAATCGGTCTCTACCTGGCTGGATCCGAACATTTCGGACAGCCGCCCCGAGGTGATGTGCCGTCGCACGTCCATCTCCCAGAAGCGGTCCTGGGCCTGCACGTACCCCTGGGCCCGGAAGAGGTCCTCGGAGGTGTCGGCGTACAGCTGGGGAATGCCGTTGGCGTCCCGCTTGACGTCGACCGGCGCCGACATCCCGGCCACCTTGATGGTGCCGGCCAGCTCCGGGAAGGACGCACGAACCGCCGCGACCCCCCGGTAACCGCCGTAGCCGACGCCGGCCACCAGGAGCACGGCCAGCACGAGCACGATCAGACGGGCGCGCCGGAACTTCTTCGAGCGGGGCATCTGGGTCCTTGGCATCAGAGCGGTGTCGCCCGGAGGGCGTCGTTTGGCGGACGTCGTTTGGCGGGGGATGGGGGCGGTGGGCAGGTGGAGTCCAGGGCACTCGGCCGTGACAGACCACCACATTAGGCCGACTCAGGTGGCGCACGTGCACGGGGGACGCCCACGGTGGGATCACTGGACCCTACTGGGCGCTGATCAGGGAGGATGCGGAAAATCCGGTTAACTAAAGAGCTAGTAAAATGTTAGACTGAGTAACGAGCCATCAGCCACCCCGTCCGCCCTGCTGCCCGAGGTGCTCCTGCGTGACTGTCGACCACCTGAACCACTTCCTGCTCGAGTTCTCCGTGATCCTCCTGGTCGCGGTGGTCGCCGTGCGCATCTCAACCCGCTCCGGACTCCCCAGCCTGCTGATCTACCTCGGCATCGGCGTCGCGCTCGGCCAGGACGGCCTGGGCATCACCTTCAACAACGCCGAACTCACCCAGGTCCTCGGGTACGCGGCCCTGGTGGTGATCCTCGCCGAGGGCGGACTCAAGACCAACTGGCGCGAGGTCAGACCGGCGATGCCGGCCGCGACCGTGCTGGCCACCGTCGGCGTCGCGGTCAGCGTCTTCGTCACCGCGGCCGGCGCGCACTGGCTGGTCGGGCTGGACTGGCGGACCTCCCTGCTGCTCGGCGCCATCGTCTCCTCGACCGATGCCGCCGCCGTCTTCTCCGTCCTGCGGATGGTGCCGCTGCCACCCCGGCTGACCGGCCTGCTGGAAGCCGAGTCGGGTTTCAACGACGCCCCCGTGGTCATCCTGGTCGTCGCCTTCGCGACCACCGGTGAGCTGGACCCCTGGTACGTGCTGATCGGCACCATCATCGGCGAGCTGGCGATCGGCGCCGCCGTCGGCCTGGCCGTCGGCAGGCTCGGCGCCTTCGCGGTGAAGCGCGTCGCCCTGCCCTCCTCCGGCCTGTACCCGATCGCCGTCATGGCGCTCACCGTCCTCGCGTACGCCGGCGGCGCCCTGCTGCACGGCTCGGGCTTCCTCGCCGTCTACATCAGCGCCGTGGTGCTCGGCAACGCCAAGCTGCCGCACGGCCCGGCGGTGCGCGGCTTCGCGGACGGGCTGGCGTGGATAGGGCAGATCGGCATGTTCGTGCTGCTCGGTCTGCTCTGCTCCCCCGCGAGCATGGGCTCGGCCATCGCGCCCGCGCTGGTCATAGGCACGGTGCTGGTGTTCCTGGCCCGCCCGCTGTCGGTGGGGCTCACCCTCACGCCGTTCCGGCTGCCCATCCGCGAACAGGCCCTGCTCAGCTGGGCGGGCCTGCGCGGGGCGGTGCCCATCGTGCTGGCGACCATCCCGCTGGTCTCGGACGCCCCGCAGGCCCAGCACGTCTTCAACATCGTCTTCATCCTGGTCGTGGTCTTCACCCTGCTCCAGGGCCCGACCCTGCCCTGGGTCGCCAAGTGGCTGCGGATCTCCGAAGGGGCGATGGGCCAGGACCTGGGCATCGAATCCGCCCCGCTGGAGAAGCTGCACGGACACCTGCTGTCGGTGACGCTGTCGCCGACCTCCCGGATGTCCGGCGTCGAGGTCAGCGAACTCCGACTACCGGCCGGGGCCGCCGTCACGCTGGTGGTGCGGGAGGGCAGCAGCTTCGTACCCGACAAGGCCACCGTGCTGCGCGGCGGGGACGAACTGCTGGTGGTCACCACGGACGCCGTCGGGGAGGCCGCCGAGCGGCGGCTGCGGGCGGTGGACCGGGGCGGCAAGCTGGCCGGCTGGCTGTACGGGCGGTAGGCGCCGGGGCCGGCAGGGGGCGGGCGCGGGGCAGTGCGGGCGGCGAGGCGCGGGGCAGTGCGGGGGGCGGGGCGCTGCGGGGCGGGCCTGCGAGGCCTTCGCCGGCTTCACGGGTTGTTCACCTGTGCTAAGCGGGACGAATCGCAGAGGAGCCTGTAGTCTCTGAGGAACGCGCGCATCTACGCGCGTATATGCAGGATGACTGATACACCCGCAACATCTGCCTGAAGCAGAGTTGGCGCGACCGCTCGGCGGCCGCGGCCCGCGACCCGCAGCGGCCCCGGTATCACCCCGGTCGACGCGCGAGAGGACGACTCTCGGCGCCGTCGGGGCCACCCATGCCCCTTCCGCGCTACCAGGCAGCAGGAAGGACCGACCGTGACGGCCCGCCGAACGGTCGAAAACGCCCCCGCACGAGTCGGGTACGGAGCGCTGCTGCGCACCCCCGGCGCCTGGACGTTCCTGGTCCCCGCGTTCGCCGCGCGGCTGCCCTACGCGATGCTGAGCCTGGGCATCGTGCTGCTCGTCCTGGACACCCACGGCTCATACGGCACGGCCGGCACCGTCGCCGCGGTCTCCGCCGTCGCCCAGGCCTTCGTCGGCCCGCAGACCGGCCGGCTCGCCGACCGCTTCGGGCAGGCCGCCGTGCTGCTGCCCAGCGTCGCCGTGCACGCCGTCTCGGTCGCCGCGCTGATCGCGCTGGCCCTCGGGCACGCCCCGGCCTGGACCCTGTTCCTCGCCGCCGCCCCGGCCGGCGCCAGCGTGCCGCAGATCGGCGCGATGGTCAGGTCCCGGTGGGTCACGAAGCTGGCCGAGTCCTCGCCCAGCACGCTGAACACCGCGTTCGCCTTCGAGTCCGTCACGGACGAGTTCACCTTCGTGATCGGCCCGGTCCTGGCCACCGCCATCGCCACCGGGATCTCCCCGTCCGCCGGGCTGATCGCCGAGGCCGCACTGACCGTCGCCGGCGGCCTGGCCTTCGCCGCGCAGCGCCGTACGGCCCCCGCCCGGCACCCGCACGTACCCGGCGCCAAGCGCGTCTCCGCTCTCTCCGCGCCCGGTGTGCGGCTGCTGGCCGGTGCGTTCCTCGGCGTCGGCAGCGTCTTCGGCGCGATGCAGGTCTCGGTGACCGCGTTCGCCGAGGCCGCCGGGCAGCCCGGCCTGAGCGGCACCGTCTACGGCGTCTTCGCCGGCGGCTCGATGCTGGCCGGGGCGCTCTACGGCATGATCGCCTGGCGGCGCTCGGCCCAGCAGCGGATGCTGGCCAGCTACGCGCTGCTGGTCCTGGGCTGCTGCACGCTGTGGGCGATGCCCAACCTGACCGCCCTGGCGGTCGCCGGGCTGGTCTGCGGGCTGGCCATCGCCCCCACCCTGATCACCGGCTACACGCTGGTGGAGACCCTCGTCCCGGCCGGCGCCAAGACCGAGGCCTTCACCTGGCTGACCGGCGCGATCGGCCTCGGCCTCGCGGCGGGCTCCACGGCGGCCGGGCAGCTGATCGACGGCTTCGGCCCGTGGGCCGGCTTCCTGGTGCCGATGGGCGGCGCCGGGCTGGGCCTGATCGCCCTGGTCTCGCTGCGCCGGCTGCTGGTCGCGCCGAGCGCGCCGAGCCGGGCGGTGGCGCAGGGGAACGCCTCGATGCAGCTGGTCGGGGCGGCCAAGAGCTGACCCGCGGGGTCGGGGTCGGACCGGGTCACGTCGGGCCGGGTCACGTCGGGCCGGGTCACGTCGGGCCGGGGCGGGCTTCGGGTCCGACTCCGGGTCCCGACCGGCGTGCCGGCCGCCGTCCCCGGGTCGCTCCCGGCGGCCTGAGCGCGCCGGTCATCGGAGGGTTGAGGGCCGCCGGACGGCGCGTCGCCGGTGCTATCTCACACCAGCGGCGCTGGACTGATCCAGCGGAATGCCGCATCATTGACCGTCGTTAGCACTCATCAGGCGAGAGTGCCAGGGGGAAGTGCAGGAGGAAGACAAGTGCCCACGTACCAGTACCAGTGCACCGAGTGCGGCGACGGCCTGGAGGCGGTGCAGAAGTTCACCGACGACGCGCTGACCACGTGCCCCGCGTGCCAGGGAAAGCTCCGCAAGGTCTTCTCGGCCGTGGGCGTGGTCTTCAAGGGCTCGGGCTTCTACCGGACCGACAGCCGCTCGTCCTCCAGCAGCTCGGTCGGCGGTGGCTCCTCCACCGGTTCGAACGGCAGCGGCTCCACCGGCGGCTCGGCGGGCAGCGGGTCCTCCTCGGGCAGCAGCTCCACGTCCTCCGCGAGCCCGGCCCCGGCGGCCGCCAAGACGGCGGGCAGCACCTCGGCAAGCTGATCGGCGAGCCGATCCGGCCCCGCCGGTCGGATCATCCGATCAGCAAGGGTGGCGATCGCGCAGCCGCGGTCGCAGCAGACAGGCTTCGAAGGCCCGGTACCACCGCATTTCGCGGTGGTACCGGGCCTTCTGCATTCCGGTCGCCGATCGCGCGCCATGCCGATCACGCGGCCTGTCGCGGCATTCCGTTCACTCTTGTGGGTGCACGAAGTTATCCACAGCCCCTGGTTGTCCACAGGAATGCAAAAGGGGA
Organism: Kitasatospora sp. NPDC050543; assembly: GCF_044457565.1. Taxonomy (NCBI): domain Bacteria; kingdom Bacillati; phylum Actinomycetota; class Actinomycetes; order Kitasatosporales; family Streptomycetaceae; genus Kitasatospora; species Kitasatospora sp. NPDC050543. The sequence goes on from NZ_JBITGZ010000001.1 coordinate 522,933, forward strand.
TTCCGCTGCCGTCGTGACGGGCGCAAGCTTGGCGCACGACATCGGCCTGGGGCGTCTCCCACCCCGGGGGCGGTGATCGGCACTCGCGTACCTGCCCTCCGACCCAGGCGGTGTTCCTCCGACATGACGATCTTCACCCCACCCCCGCCCTCGCCCCAGCCGCCGCCCTCACCCCCGCCCGAGCCGTTCGCAGCCGACCCCGACGTCACGTCTCGGCATGGGGCCTCCCACCCCGCCGGCCCCGCACGCGGGGCGCCGCGCCACCGGGCGGGCGCCCGGCACGCCGTACCCACCGGCGCCCCCGCCGTGCCGCCACGACGGGTGGTGCCGGTGTTTGCGCCGATCCGGCGCGGCGGCAGCGGACGGCACCGGATCCAGCAGGCCGTACGCCACCGGCCCGGCGCACTGGTCTTCGGCCTGCTCGCGGTGGCGGCCGCCCTGACCTCATGCCCCCTGGATCGCTGGCCGCTGCACCCCTGGCCACCACCGCCCGCCGCCACGTCGGCCGCCCAGGAGACTCATGGGCCCGCCCCGCGCTGTACCCCGGCCGCCGGTCGCACCGACGCGGACCCGGCCGCCGAGGCCCACGCCCAGGGTCCATGAGCAGCCGACCGTCAACCAAGCATCCGAGGAGTCACCCGGAACGTGATGCCGGCTTCGTCGTTCACGCGACATGAAGGGCTTCAAGGAATTCCTGCTGCGCGGAAATGTCACGAGCTCGCCGTCGCGGTCGTGATCGGCGCAGCGTTCACCAATGTCATCAACGCCTTTGTGAAAGGCGTCATCAATCCGATCGTCGGACTGTTCGGGGCCAAGGATCTCGCGTCCTACACCTCCTGCCTGAAGGGCCCGTGCGCGCTGAACGCGGCCGGAGAGGTCACCTCGGGAATCCTCATCCTCTGGGGGCTCGTGCTCAGCGCGATCCTTCAGTTCCTGATCACCGCGGCAGTCGTCTACTTCTGCCTGATCCTGCCGATGAACAAGTTCGCCGCCCGGCGTAAGAACCCGGTCGAGGTCCAGGCCGAAGCCGAGGTCAAGGAGGTCGCCCTGCTCACCGAGATCCGCGACGCCCTGGTCAGCCAACGCTGAGCCGGGCCTGGCCCGAGCCCACAGGACGGCCCGCCGGCCGGGCTAGCCGCCGTGGTGCGGGGGGCGCTGGCTCAGGTACCAGTCCAGCCCCCGGCCGCCGCCGTCCCCTGCACCCGGCCGCTCGCCCCAACCACTGTCCGTGTCATCACTGGACTGCCGTTCCAGCGGATCCCCGAAGACCAGCCGAGCCTGCTGCCCGCCCGTGCCCACGGTGGCCTTGGCGCCCGCAGGCCCGACCCCCGCCCCGCCCGCATCACCGGCACGCGGGCCCTGCGGCGCGAGGTCCGCGTCGTCCTGCTTCTTGCCCTGCTCACCCATCGCGCCGCCTCCAGCCGCCCGTGCCACCGATCCCTACCAGCCTAAGAGCTGCGGCCCGCCAATCCCGCGCCCGATCCGACGCCCAATCGATCCGGCGCCCCCGTACCCCGCTCACTCAGCTACCCCCTCAATCCCTGCCTGGCCCCGACGTGGGCGCGTGTCGGCACCCGGCGCGGTGTGACCCGCGCCGGAGGCCCAAGACTCCCAGCCCTGCTGATCACCCTCCCCGTCGAGCAGCGCAGCTGCCGCTTACGCCGCTTCAAAGCCCGCGTGGTCGGCGATCTTCTTGAGTTCGGCGAGCGCGTGCTTCTCGATCTGCCGAATCCGCTCACGGGTGAGCCCGTGCTGCTTGCCCACCTCGGTGAGGGTGCGCTCGCGGCCGTCCTCCATCCCGTAGCGGGACCGGATGATCGACGCCGTCCGGTCGTCGAGCCGGCCGATCAGATCATCCAGCTCCTCGCGGCGCAGCATGACCATCACGGCGTCCTCGGGGGAGGTCGCACCGGTGTCCTCGACCAAGTCGCCGAACTGGGTCTCGCCCTCGTCATCGACCGACATGTTCAGACTGACCGGGTCACGCGCCCAGTCCAGTACGTCCTTGATCCGTGTCTCGGTCGTGTCCAGCTCGGCCGCGATCTCGGCCGGCTCGGGCTCGCGGCCCAGCTCCTTGGACTTCTCGCGCTGCACCCGGCGGATCCGCCCGAGCTCCTCGACGAGGTGAACGGGCAGCCGGATCGTGCGGGACTGGTCCGCGATGGACCGGGTGATCGCCTGGCGGATCCACCACGTCGCGTACGTGGAGAACTTGAAGCCCTTGGCGTAGTCGAACTTCTCCACCGCCCTGACCAGGCCGGCGTTGCCCTCCTGGATCAGGTCGAGCAATGGCAGCCCGCTGCGCGGATAGCGCCTGGCCACAGCGACCACCAGACGGAGATTGGAACGGATGAAGACGTCCTTGGCGCGCTCGGCGTCCTCGGCTATCGCCTCCAGCTCCTCGCGCTTGGCGCCCTTGGGGAGTGCGCCCTCCTCCAGCAGATGCTGGGCGTACACCCCGGCCTCGATCCGCAGCGAGAGCTCGACCTCCTCGGCGGCATCGAGCAGGGGCGTCCTGGCGATCTCGTCGAGGTACATGCCGACCAGGTCACGGTCGGCCTCAAGGTTGGTCGGGCGGGCCGCGCGAGTCCGGTCGGCCCTGTCGCGAACGACGGCACGGGTGGCCATGCTTGCTCCCTTGCTGGTGTTGCCGAGATCTGCCTGCCTGCCCGTCGGGGGCAAGAACGTGCGGGCCCCGAGGGGCTCACACGTAACGATCCAACGTGCAGAATCCGGACAACATTCCCAAGTTGCTCAGATTCTTCGCCCGATGCAGTATCCTGCCGATTTTCACCCCGAATATGGACGGAGGGTGACCATCGGAGTACGCCGGGTGCGACGCCCGCGACCGATCCCGCCGCAGGCCCGGCCGGGCACTCCCCGCACCAACCGGGCACCGCGACATCCGCTCGGCCCACGACTGCGCACCATCTGCATCCTGAACACCTGGGCCGCGCTCCGCGTTCCCATCAGGCCCGACACCACGCACCCACGTGCCCGCCGCCACCCACACTCAGCTTCTCCGCACAAAAGATGCCAAATCGCTATCCGACCACGCCCCACTCGGCACGGTCGGCTGGGAAGGTGTCAGCCATGCACCTGACCAAGGGCTCACGAGCCGCCACTGAGCGCGATCGCCGCCTGCTGCGGTACACGGCGCTGACGGCCGGCTGCGCCGCACTCCTCGGGGTGCTGACGGGCCTGGTGAAGTCCGCCTGGAGGCCGCTGGCCGCGCTCGACCAGGGCTGGATCGACCACACGCACGACTACGCCCTCGGTCACACCGCGTGGACCGCGGCCACCCAGACCCTGTCCGACATCGGCGGCACGATCACCATGCGGGTCCTGCTGGGCGTCGCCGCGCTCTGGCTCTGGTTGATCGGCGCCCGCGTACTCGCCGCCTGGACGGCCGCTCAGGCGCTGATCGGCTGGGCCGTGCTGTGGGGGCTCAAGATCCCCATCGCGCGCGCCCGCCCGCACTTCAGCGATCCGGTCTCGCACGCGGACGGCCCGGCCTTCCCCTCCGGGCACGCGATGGCCGCGACGACCACCTGTGCCGCTCTGGTCTGGTTGTTCTGGCCACGCGCCAACCGCCTCGGCCGCTCCCTGGCCTGCGCGGTCGCGGTCCTGGCCGTCCTGATGGTCAGCTGGACGCGGATCGCGCTCGGCGTGCACTGGCCGAGCGACGTGGTCGGCGGCTGGCTGGCGGCCGGAGTGGTGTTCGGCGTGATCACCATCGCCGTGGAGCTCTGGCGGCCGGGCGCCCTCGCCCGCGACGTCCGGCGGGTGGACTGGCGCACCAGACCCCGGGTGCAGCGGGTCCTGGTCGGCGGCGCCCGCCCCACTGACGAGCCCGGGCTTCCCGGCAAGCCCGGGCATCCTGAGGACGGCGGCGCAGACTCCGACGAGCAGGGCGGGCATCCCGAGTTCACCGGGCAACGGCCGGCGATCCCGCTCCGGGCCGTCGGTGAGCTCGGGGCGCCCCGGGGCCTCCCGGGCCCCCGCGAGCGGCCGGACGCCACCGCTGGCTGACGGCCGCGCGTGGACTGACGACCCATCGACCGAGGCGGCCCGCCCGCCGACACCGTCCACCGGGCCCGACACCGGCGCCCCGTCCCGACTACGCTCCCGGACATGCAGACGACGACACTGCACGGCAGCCAGGTGGCCCTGCGGCCGGCCACCGCCCACGACGTGCCGACGCTCGCCACGATCCGCGCCACGCCCGAGGTCCACCGGTGGTGGCGCGGCGGGGACGACCTGACGGCGGAGGTCGCCGGAGATATTGAGGACCCGGACGTCCGTACGCTCGCGATCGTGTACGAGGGGCGGGTCGTCGGAGCCATCCAGTGGGGTGCGGAGACCGAACCCGACTACCGGCACGCCAACATCGACATCTACCTCGACCCGTCGGTGCACGGTCGCGGCCTCGGCACCGACGCCGTCCACACCCTGGCCCGGCATCTGTGCACCGAGATCGGGCACCATCGGGTGGTGATCGATCCGGCGGCCGACAACGCCGCCGCGATCCGCAGCTACACCAAGGCGGGGTTCCGCCCGGTCGGCATCATGCGCAACTACGAGCGCGGCGCGGACGGCAGGTGGCACGACAACCTGCTGATGGACCTGGTGGCCGAGGAACTGCCCGAGAAGCCGGCCTGACCCAGGGCCGGTCACCGCTCATCACACCCCCGGAGCCCGAGGGAATGACCGACCACTCCACAGCCTCCACACCCGCCTCCACCGCCGACCGGACCGGCGCGGCCGAGGCCACCGCCCCTGCCACCGCCACCGCCACCGCCACCGCCACCGCCGGCCCCAACGTACCCGCCCCTGCCGCGGGTGACTTCCTCGTGATCGGCGAGAGCGTGGCCGACATCGTCCGTACGCCCGGCCGGGCCGATGCCACCCACCCGGGCGGCAGCCCCGCGAACGTCGCGTACGGGTTGGCCCGGCTCGGGCGGCGGGCGGTACTGCTGACACAGCTGGGCGAGGACCCGGAGGGCGCGCTGATCGGGGCCCACCTGCGCTCGGCAGGGGTCGAGGTGCTGACGGACCGGCAGGTGGGGGTGCGCACGCCGACGGCCGTCGTCACGCTCGACGCGCAGGGCCGCGCGCGGTACGCCTTCGACATCAGCTGGACGTTGCGACCGGTGGTGTTGCCGGCCGTCGCACCGCGGCATGTACACCTCGGCTCGATCGCCGCCGTCCAGGATCCCGGTGCGGCGGCGGCACTGGCCCTGGTGGAGCGGCTGCGCCCGGCCGCGTCCGTGAGCTATGACCCCAACGTCCGCGCGGACCTGCTGGGACCGCGTACCGAGGTGATACCCCGGGTCGAGCGGTGCGTCGCGCTGAGCGACGTCGTCAAGGCCAGTGACGAGGACCTGGACTGGCTCTACCCCGGGGTCGGGCACCGGGAGATCGCCGCCCGGTGGCTGGCCCTGGGCACGGCGCTGGTGCTGGTCACGCGGGGCGGCGACGGCGCCGTGGCGCTCACCCGGAGCGGGCGCGCCGAGACTGCTGCGGCCCCCGCCACCGTGGTGGACACGGTGGGCGCCGGCGACTCCTTCATGTCCGCGGCCCTGGACGCCCTCGCCGGGCCGGGCCTGCTCGGCGCGCCCGCCCGGTCCGCCCTCGCGGCACTCGACACCCCGGCCCTCGCCCGCCTGCTCCACCACGCGAGCACCGCGGCCGCCATCACGGTCTCCCGCGCCGGGGCCAACCCGCCGGATGCGAGGGAGCTCCGGGAGCGGCTGTCGGCGGCCGCGCCCGCCTGAGCGCCGACGACCCGCGCAACCTGAGCAACCTGATCGCCCCGAGCTGCCCGAGCAGCCGCATGCGGGCGGGCCGTCAGCCCGTCCACCGTCAGATGGTGGCGGTGTCGATCACGAAGCGGTACCGGACGTCGCTGGCGACGACGCGCTCGTACGCCTCGTTGATCTGGTCCGCACCGATCACCTCGATCTCGGTGAGGATGCCGTGCTCGGCGCAGAAGTCGAGCATCTCCTGGGTCTCCGGCAGCCCGCCGATCATGGAACCGGCCAGCGACTTGCGGGCGGGGATGAGGGCGAACGGCTCCACCGACACCGGGTTCTCCGGCACGCCCAGCTGCACCAGGGTGCCGCCGGTCCTGAGCAGCCCGAGGTAGGCGTTCAGATCGAGGTTGGCGGAGACGGTGTTGAGGATCAGGTCGAAGGTGCCCGTCAGCTGCTCGAAGGTGGCCGGGTGCGAGGTGGCGTAGTAGTGGTCCGCGCCGAACTTGAGGCCGGCCTCGCGCTTGCGCAGCGACTGGCTCAGCACGGTGACCTCGGCGCCCATCGCATGGGCGATCTTCACCCCGAGGTGACCGAGGCCGCCGAGGCCGATCACGGCGACCTTCTTGCCCGGGCCGGCCTGCCAGTGCACGAGCGGCGAGTAGAGCGTGATGCCCGCGCAGAGCAGCGGCGCGGCGGCGTCCAGCGGGATGGCCTCCGGGATGCTCAGCGCGTACTTCTCGTCCACCACCAGGTGCGTGGAGTACCCGCCGTAGGTGGGCCGGCCGGCCGCGTCGGTGTCGTTGTACGTCAGGGTGGCGCCCTGCTCACCGGTGCAGTACTGCTGGAGCCCGGCGGTGCAGTTGTCGCACCCGCGGCAGCTGTCGACGAAGCAGCCGACACCCACCCGGTCCCCCACGGCGTACCGGGTGACGCCCGGCCCGACCTCGGCGACGAGGCCGGCGATCTCGTGTCCGGGGACCATCGGGAAGATCGCCTCGCCCCACTCGGATCGGGCCTGGTGGATGTCGGAGTGGCAGATGCCGGCGTACTTGATGTCGATCAGGATGTCGTGCTCGCCCAGCGCCCGACGAGGAATGGTCACCCGCTCCAGCGGGGCCTTCGGGGACTGCGCGGCGTAGGCGGCGACTGTGGTGTGCGTCATGTCGACAAGCCTGCCGCCGGGCACCGGCCGTAGCCAGGACCTCCTTGATCGTACGACCGGCGTGCCTACCACCGGCAGTGTCAGGCTCATACTTTCCGCTATGGACCAACGCACCGAGTTGAGCGAGTTCCTCCGCTCCCGACGGGCCCGACTGCGGCCTGAGGACTTGGGGTTGTCGCACCACGGCGGCCGGCGCCGGGTGCCCGGCCTGCGCCGGGAGGAGCTGGCACAGGCCGCCGGGGTCAGCGTCGCCTACTACACCCGTTTGGAGCAGGGCCACGGGCAGAACGTCTCCACTGCCGTACTGGAGGCCATCGCCGACGCGCTGCGGCTGAGCCCGGCCGAGCGCGCGCACCTGACCCACCTCACCGAGCCCGTCCGGCGCCGCGCCCGCGTGGTCACCCGGCCGCAGACCGTACGCCCGGCGCTCCAGCTGCTGCTGGACGCGATGGACGGCGTGCCCGCGTACGTGCTCGGACGGCGGCTGGACATCATCGCCTGGAACCGGCTCGGCTGCGCACTGGCCGGCGACTTCGCGGCGATGCGGCCGGAGCAGCGGAACATGGCCTGGCAGGTGTTCCTGGAGCCGACCGCGCGGGAGTTCTACGACGACTGGGAGGGCAAGGCGGCCGACCTGGTCGCCATGCTGCGTCTGGACGCCGGCCGCTACCCCGACGATCCGAAGCTGGCCTCGCTGATCGGCGAACTGTCGGTCAAGAGCGAGGAGTTCCGCCACCTCTGGGCCACCCACGACGTCCACGACAAGGGCCACGGCGTGAAGGAGCTGCACCACCCGCTGGTCGGCCGGCTCACCCTCTCGTACGAGACGCTCAAGCCGCCCGGCGATGTGGACCAGGTGCTGGTCACCTACCACGCCGAGCCCGGCTCGACCTCCGCCGAGTCCCTGCGGCTGCTGGCCAGCTGGGCGGCCTCGGAGCCGGCCCAGCGGCCCTGAAGGTCCGCCACCGCCACCGCCACCGCCACGGCCGCGGCCGCGGCGGCAAGTCCCTGCCGCCGGCAGCCCGTCACCGCACCCGGACGGCGGGCAGCCGGTGGCCGGCGTCGACGCGCGGGCCGTCGGGTCCGCGCGCAGTCGCCCGAACGCCACGCGCGGACCAGCACCCCGGCTACCAGGGTGTGGCGGCCTTGAGGATGAGCAGCAGCGCGACCGCCGCGTTGAGCGCGGACAGGGCCGACACCGCGGTGCCCACCGTGGCGACCATCGCGGCCAGGCCCGCCGGGCTGTGCGCCGGCGGCCAGCTGCCGGCGGGCGGGGCCGGCCCGAGCAAGGCCGCCACCCTGCGCGGGATGGGGCCGGGTGCGGCGAAGGCCGCCAGCCCCGGTGCGACGGCCGTCCGGGGCGCGAGCAGCGCGGCCCTGGCGACCGCGCGTGCCGTCAGCCGGCGGTCGCCCACCACGCGGGCCGCCTCCTCGTCGGCCCAGCGTTCGGCGCTGTAGGCGACGGCCTGCTGCAACGGCCGGAGGAACGGGTTGACGCTGCTGGCGAGCCGGGTGGCCAGCAGGAAGCGGTGATGCCGGTCGGCCAGGTGGGCCCGCTCGTGCGCGACCAGGGCCTGGCACTCGTCGGCGGCCAGCCCGTCCAGCATCGCGGTGGAGATGACGATCCGTCCGGGCGAGCCGGGCAGCGCGTACGCGTACGGTTCGTCGTCGGGCAGCACGGCGAGACCTGAGCGGTCCACCACCCCGGCCACCGCCCGGCGGGCCCGCGCCCGTACCCGCAGATGGCGCCGGACGGTCAGGAAGGCCGCCGCCGAGACGGCCACGAGGACGCCGATCGCGGCCCGGCCGGCCAGTTCGGAGTGCGGGACGGAGGCCCGGACCTCGGGGTCAGACCAGTGGTCCGGCAGCGGATTGCCGGGAATCTGCGCGGTGCCGACCACGAAGAGCAGCAGCAGGCAGAGCGTGCTGCAGACGGCCATCACCACGCTGATGAGGGTGAGCAGCCGGGTGGTGTGGCGAGGGTGGAGATGCTGTTCGGCGAGCCGGGCGATCGGCAGCGCCGTCAGCGGCAGGATGAGCGGGAGAAGGACGAAGACGCCCATCGGTCAGCCCCGGGGCCCGTCCGTCGCGCTGTCGAGCAGCGATCGCAGCAGGCCCTCGTCGTCCGGGAGCAGGGCGCTGACGAAGCTGGCCAGTACGGCGTCCCGGTCCCGTTCGCCGTCCAGCAGCCGGCGCATCCGCAGCGCGGCGAGCCCGGCCTCGTCGGAGGCGGCGCTCCAGAGGTAGGAGCGGCCCGCCCGGGTCCGGGAGACCGCCTGCTTGGTGTGCAGCCGGGAGAGGATGGTCACGACCGTGGTGTACGCGAGGTCGCCGTCCAGCCGCTGTTGCACCCAGCCGGCGGTCGCGGGGCCGGGCGCCGTCCGCAGCACGGCCAGTACCTGGGACTCCAGCTGGCCCTGGCCGCGGCGTCGGGCGCGCTGGTCGTGGCCGGCGGGGTAGTCGGGGCCGTCCGCGCCGGTCGTCGCGCTTGTCGTCGCGCCCGGCGCCGCGTCCGTGGTGTCGCTCATCACTCGTCTCCCTCCGCTCTGCTCCCGTACCCACCCGCTGCTGCCGGCCCACCGACCGGGCGCTCGACAGGCGACCGTCCGTGCGACCGACCCGGTGGCCATCCGTACGACCGACCGTCCGGGCGGCCGACCTGGCGACCGTCCGGGCGGCCGACTCCGGCAACGGCCGTTGCCCGGCGCACGACAATCCTACTGAGCCGACGCCCGGTGCCCGCCCGGCCCGCCCGCCGGCCTCCAGTGCGCCGTTGACCGGCCGTCATATCGGTGCATTCGGGGATCGATGGATTCCCGCAAGCTCTACAGTGTTGTAGATTCAATTCCCCGTCACCAAGCTTGCCGGGCAGACCGAGCCCGGCGCGGGGAAGTTCCAGGAGGTCACTGTGGGAGTCTCGCTGGCCAAGGGCGGCAATGTCTCGCTGAGCAAGGAGGCGCCCGGGCTGACCGCGGTCATCGTCGGCCTCGGATGGGACGTGCGCTCCACCACCGGCGCCGACTTCGACCTCGACGCCAGCGCTCTGCTGTGCGACCAGGGCGGCCGGGTCGTCTCCGACCAGCACTTCGTCTTCTTCAACAACCTGAAGAGCCCCGAGGGTTCGGTCGAGCACAGCGGCGACAACCTCACCGGCGGTGGGGACGGCGACGACGAGCAGATCAAGGTCGACCTCGCGAGCGTGCCGGCGAACGTCGCCAAGGTCGTCTTCCCGGTCTCCATCTACGACGCGGACGCCCGGCTGCAGAGCTTCGGCCAGGTCCGCAACGCCTTCATCCGCGTCGTCAACCAGGCCAACGGCAGCGAGATCGCCCGCTACGACCTCACCGAGGACGCCTCCACCGAGACCGCGATGGTCTTCGGCGAGCTCTACCGCAACGGCGCCGAGTGGAAGTTCCGCGCCATCGGCCAGGGTTACGCCTCCGGTCTGCGGGGCATTGCCTCCGACTACGGCGTCAACGTCTGACGCCGGCCCGCGCGTCGGCGAGAGCACTCGCCGACCCGGCCGGCCCGGCCGCCGACCGCACCGGTTCACCGCAGGTCACCCCGGGTCACCCCGGATCGCCCCGAACCGCAGCACCGACCGACGACAGGAGACAGTGCCCGTGACGGTCAATCTCGCCAAGGGACAGAAGCTCAGCCTGGAGAAGCCCGGCGGCGGCTCGCTGAGCGTGGTGCGGATGGGGCTCGGCTGGCGGGCCGCGCCGCGCAAGGGCTTCTTCGCGAAGCTGTTCGCCCAGGAGATCGACCTGGACGCCTCCGCCGTGCTCCTCACCGGGTCGAACCTGGTCGAGGTGGTGTACTTCCGCAAGCTCGTCAGCTCGGACGGCGCCGTGCGGCACAGCGGTGACAACCTGGTCGGCGGCGCCGGCGGCGACGACGAGTCGATCGTGGTGGACCTGCGCCGGGTGCCGCAGGCGGTGGACCGGATCGTCTTCACGGTGAACTCCTTCACCGGCCAGACCTTCCAGGAGGTCCAGGACGCCTTCTGCCGTCTGGTGGACGAGACGAACGGGCAGGAACTGGCCCGCTACACGCTCACCGGCGGCGGCTCGCACACCGCGCAGATCATGGCCAAGGTGCAGCGTGACGGCACCGGCTGGCAGCTCACCGCGATCGGCGCCCCCGCCGACGGCCGGACGTTCAAGGACCTCGTCCCGGCCATCCTCCAGCACCTCTGACGCGGCGCTGCCGACCCCGGCGCCACAACTCCCGGCGCCCGTGCGTCCGCGCGTCAGGGCCGGGGCCTGAGCCGGCGCAGGGTGTAGCCGTCCCCCGCCGGGTCGAGCGGCCTGGTGGCCCGCTTGAAGAGGTACTCGGCCCGCTCGTAGGACAGCCGGCTGCGGCCGGTCTCCGGGCACAGGTCGGCGGCGGGCGGGGTCCTGGCCGGCCCGGGCCGCCGGTCGGCCAGGAAGACCGGGCCCCTGGTCCGGCCGGCCAGCAGGTGCGGCAGGAGCAGGGCCGTCCCGGCGCACCAGCTCACCCGGGTGTCGCCGCCGCGGACCCGGCACGCGTCCAGGTCCAGGTCCTCGACATCCAGGGACAGGGCGGCCCGCGCCCCGGCCGCCGACTCGTGCAGCAGCCGCCACAGGGTCCGTTCCCGCAGCGCCGCGCCGGGGAGCTCCCAGAGTGCCGCGAGCTGTGCCGGGCCGATCGGCTCGGCCCGGCCCCGGGCCTGCGCCCGCCGCTCGACGCCCGCGGCGAGGCCGTCCAGCGACGCCCAGCTGCCGAACGAGCGGACGGCCGACCGGTGCCGGTTCCACGTCCGGGCCGCCGCGCCACCCCACGCCGTGGCGAACACCCGTGCCACCTGTTCGGCGGTCAGGGCCGACAGCGGCAGCCCGTCCCCCAGGGTCAGGCACAGCCGCCGCAGCGTCTGCCCGTACGAGCGGATCGTGGCGGTGTCCAGGTCCCCGCGTCGCAGGAAGTCCTGCGCGGCGTCCCCGAGGGTGACGCCCGGCGTGACGGCGACGGCGATCCCCTCCGCCCGGCGCCGCAGGAAGGCCCGCTCGGCCGCGTTCCCGGTGAGCGCCGCAGCCCGCAGGAACTCCCCCCGGGCCTGCTCGGAGCGGCCCAGCCTGGCCAGCAGGTCGCCCCGCACGCTCGGGAGGAGGTGGTAGTCCCGCAGCGCGGGATCGGCGAGCAGCTCGTCGGTCAGCGCGAGCCCCGCCTTGGGCCCGCCGGCCATCGCGAGCGCCACCGCCCGGTTCAGCCGCACGATCGGGGTCGGCAGCAACCGGGCCAGCGCCTCGTACAGGGCGGCGATCTGCGCCCAGTCGGTGTCCTCGGCGGTGCGCGCCCGCGCGTGGCACACCGCGATCGCGGCCTGGAGCACGTACGGGCCCGGCGGGGCGCCGAGCTCACGGGCCCGCAGCAGCGCGGTGAAGCCACGGCGGATCAGCAGCTGGTTCCAGCGGGCCCGGTCCTGCTCGTGCAGCTGGACCGGCTCGCCCGCCGGTCCGGTCCGGGCGGCCGAGCGGGACGCCTGGATCTCCATCAGCGCGACCAGCCCGTGCACCTCGGCCTCGCCCGGCGCCAGCTCCGCCAGTAGCCGGCCCAGCCGCAGCGCCTCGTGGCAGAGCCCGGGCCGCATCAGGTCGTCGCCGGATGTCGCCGAGTAGCCCTCGTTGAAGATCAGGTAGATGACCTCCAGCACCGAGGACAGCCGCTCGGCCAGCTCCGGGCCTTCGGGCAGCGCGAACGCCACCCGCTTCTCGGCCAGCGTGCGCTTCGCCGCGGCGATGCGCCGGGCGATCGTGACCTCGCCGGCCAGGAAGGCCCGTGCGATCTCCTCGGCCGTCAGCCCGCCGAGCAGGCGGAGCGTCAGGGCGACCCGCGCCTCGGTCGGCAGTACCGGGTGGCACGAGATGAACATCAGTCGCAGGACGTCGTCCTGCTCGGGGTCCGGCTCCTGGCGGCCGGACCCCGAGGGCTGCTCCTGAGGCTGTTCCGGCCGCCCGTCGCCCTGGTGTGCCAGCTCGTGGGCGAGTTGCTCGCGCGTGCGGTCCAGCCGCCGGGACCGCCGGAGGTGATCGAGGGCGCGCCGTTTGGCGACGGTCGTCAGCCAGGCGCCGGGGTTGTCGGGGACGCCCGAGGCGGGCCACTGTTCGAGCGCCTGAACCAGCGCGTCCTGGGCCAGTTCCTCGGCCAGGCCGACATCGTGCAGCATCCGCGTCAGCGCGGCGATGATCTTCGCCGACTCGATCTTCCAGACCGCGTCGATGGTGCGGTGGGCATCAGGCACGGTCGTGATCACAGCAGCCGGCCCGGACCGCCCGCAAGCCGGGCCACCCGCAAGCCAGTCGGGTGCCACCGGTACGGGAACTGCGGGCCGCCCGGCGGGTTCAGGGGCCGAAGACCTGCTGGACCACGCTCTCGCCGTCGCCGACGATCCTGCGGAAGCGGCGGGCCAGCTCGACCGCCTCCTCCCTGGTCGCCACCTCGATCAGCGCGAAGCCCGCCACCGCCTCCTTGGCCTCCGCGAACGGCCCGTCCGTCACGGTGATCTCCCGGCCCGAGGACGCGACCCGCACCCCGCCCGGCTCCAGCCCACCGGTCGCCAGCAGGACGCCCGCCGCGGTCAGCTCCTCGACGAACCTGGCCATCTCGGCGTACAGGTTCTCGTCGGGCTCGGTGTCGGAGGCCTTGGTCGTCATCAGGTAGCGCATGGTTCCCTCTCTGTCCTGCTCGTCCGTGCGTCTCGGTGACGCTGCTCGTCCGTGCCGCCCATCCGTGCCGCTCGCCCTCGCCACTCCCCTTGCCTGATCGATCCCCGGCCTTGGCGGTGACCGACGGCAAGGCCGGGGGGAGGCCTGGCAGCCGGCGCCCATAACGCCGCATCAGGCGGCCGGCGCCCCAACAGGGTCCCAGCCGGTGGCGGCGTCCGGCCAGGGGGGCACGTACCGGCGGGCGGGCTCCTCGGGAGCATGGTCTACGACCTGGCGTTCGACATCGCGCGCAAGCGGCTGGACACCTGGGCCGGTTGGGAATCCGTCAGCCGGGCCGCCGAACAGGCCATCCCCGCCCCCGGGTTCGCGGCCGAAGGCGCGGGCCAGGTGTGACCCCCGACGGCCGGGTGTGATCCCCGACGGCCCCGCGCCTCCCGGATCCGCCGCCCCTCCCGCGCTCGGCCCGGTCCACGGTGCGCGGCGTTCCCTGTCACATCGCCCGAGCGACGTGTCGGTGAGAACCGAAACCGGACGCATCCGAAAGAGGCACCCACCGCCATGACCACCGCCCAGCTCCCCACCTCCCCCGCCGCCGCGACCACCTCGAACAGCACACGCGCCCTGCTCACCTGCGCGGCCGTCGCGGCCCCGCTCTGGGCGGCCGTCTCGCTGGCCCAGGCCGCCACCCGCGAGGGGTTCGACCCGACCCGCCACCCGCTGAGCGCGCTCAGCAACGGCCCACTCGGCTGGGTCCAGATCACCAACTTCCTGGTCGCCGGCGCCCTGAGCGCCGTCGGTGCGGTCGGCCTGCGCCGGGTACTGCGCGGCACCCCGGGCGGGACGTGGGTACCCCGGCTGGTGCTGCTCAGCGGCCTCGGCATGATCGCCGCCGGAGCGTTCGTGATGGACCCGGCCGACGGCTTCCCGATCGGCACCCCGGACGGCATGCCCCCGGCTCTCAGCTGGCGCAGCTACGCGCACTTCGCCGCCGGCTCGGTCACCTTCACCGCCCTGATCGCCGCCTGCTACCTCCTCGGCCGCCACTTCCGGCGGGCGGGCGACCGCGCCCGCGCGATCGCCTCCCGCGCGGCCGGCACCGCCCTCCTGGTCGGCAACGGCTGGGCGATGAGCGGCGCAAGGGCGGGCTCGGTGACCCTGGCCGTCGGCGTGATCAGCGCGATGCTCTGGGTCTCCGCGACCGCCGCCCGGTACCGCCGGAGCCTGTGACCCCTCCCGCACCACCCGCCCGCCCGCACCCGCCCACCCCGCCGCACCCGAGGCCTCCACCACACCCGAAGCCTCCACCTCACGACAAGGACACCTGATCACCATGACCAAGTTCGCCACCCTGGACGAGTACCTCGCCGCCCTGCCCGCCGCCCAGCGGGAGATCACCGACAAGCTCCGGCCGGTCATCGACGCGGCCCTGCCCGGCGCCGGCGCCCTGTGGCACGGCCACCCCGTCTGGAGCCTGGGCGCGGCGCCCGGCAAGAACCCCGTCTGCTACCTCAAGGCCTACGCCAACCACATCGCCTTCGGCTTCTGGCGCGGCCAGGAGCTCTCCGACCCCTCCGGGCGCCTCGTGGCCGGCGCCCGCGAGATGGCCGGCCTCAAGCTCCGCACACCCGCCGACGTCGACGCCGCCCTCCTCACCGACTGGCTGCACCAGGCCCGCAAGCTCGAACACCCCGCCGGTGACTGATCAACAGCACCATCCGCCGACGGCGATGTGTTCACGGTGCGATCAAGGCCGTGGCGCGCTTCCCGCTGGAGATCGACCTCGCACTCTCTGACGCAAGGCCTCCGCCCCGCGCAGCGCGGGCCGGGAGACCGTAGGCCCCGCCACCGGGACGACGCATTCCAGGTGGCGGGGCCTACGGCGTTGCGGGGTGATCGGATTCGGCCCGGGTCTCAGGGCCGGCCGGTCAGAGCAGCGATGCCGTCCAGGATCCGTTCCAGGCCGAAGTCGAGCGGATCGGCGTCCTGCGGCACGAAGGCGCCGGCGGCGATGGCGGCGGTCAGCGCCGGGTAGCGGTGGCCGTGGCGCTCCAGGACGTCGGCCGCAAGGCGGTCCCACTCCTCGGCGCCGTCCTCGTCGGCGTCGACGAGCTGCTGGGCGAGGCTGCGGATGTGGCCGATGATCAGCAGGAAGGCGTCGTGCTGCTGCGCCGCGCCGAGCCCGGTCTGCGACAGGGCGGCCAGGGCGGCGTCGAGCCAGGCGAGCTGGTTGGGGCCCATGAGCTGGCGGCGCATGGTGGTGGCCGTCAGGATCCACCGGTGGCGGCGGTAGAGCGCCCAGCACTGCCGGGCCCAGGCGGCCAGCTGGGGGCGCCAGCCACCGGGGATGTCGCCGACCGGGGTGGGGGTGCCGAGCGCGGAGTCGACCATCAGGTCGACCAGTTCGGCCTTCCCGGGGACGTACCGGTAGAGCGCCATGGTGGTGACGTCCAGTTCGGCCGCCACCCGCTGCATGGAGAGCGCGTCCAGGCCCTCGGCGTCGGCGATCGCGATGGCGCCGGCCACGATGCGCTGGGGCGTCAGCGAGGGCTTCGGTCCCCGGCGGGGCTGCTCCTGCTCCCCCCAGAGCAGCGCCAGGCCGGCCTTCGGGTCGCGCTTCTTCTCCCTGTTCCCGGCCATGCGGGCCCTCCTTCAGCTTGTCGGCGGACGGTTGACGCTCTCTCAGAACTGTGTATAACATACACTCAATTGCGTAGCCGATAAACAGTTTAGGGGAGTCAACTGTGCTCAGCGCCATCCTCATCGCGTCCGCCACCGCCCTCGCCGCGCCCGCCGCCGGCGCACTGGGCCACCGCCGCCTCAAGCAGGCCGCCAACGCCCGGCTGATGCGGATCGACACTCCGAACGGCGTCGACGAGCAGGGCTTCGTCCGGATCGGCGGCATCGAGCAGTGGATCTCGGTCCGTGGCGAGGACCGCGCCAACCCGGTGATGCTGGAGATCCACGGCGGCCCCGGCGCGTCCAACGCGATCCACGGGCCGCGGACCCGGGCCTGGGAGAAGCACTTCACGATCGTCCGCTGGGACATGCGCGGCACCGGCAAGACCCTCGGCCGCGGCGGCGCGGCCGGCCAGGGCGAGCTGAGCTTCGCCCGCCTGTACGAGGACGCCGTCGAGGTCACCCGGCACGTACACGACAGGCTCGGCGTCGACCGGGTCGTCCTGGTCGCCAACTCGTTCGGGAGCGCGTTCGGCCTGCGACTGGCCCGCCGGCACCCGCACCTGTACTCCGCCTACGTCGGCACCGACCAGAACATCCACGACGGCGGCCGCGACGACCGCGCCCACCGGGCCCTGCTCGCCCGGCTGCGCGCCGCCGGCAAGCGCAAGGAGCTCGCGGCCGTCGAGAAGATCGGCCCCGACGCCCGCGCCTGGACCGCCGAGCAGTACGGCGCCTACGCCAAGATCGTCGCCACCACCGACCCGCTGACCCTGCGAACCATGAAGTCCGTGGTCATGAAGTCGCTGTGGTTCTCCCCCCTGCACTCGCTGCGCGAGCTGGGCACGCTCGGCAAGGGCATGAAGCTCTCCGAGCAGATCCTCCCCGCCACGGCCGCATTCGACGACTGGGCCGACGGCACCCGCTTCGACCTGCCGTTCTTCGTCTTCCAGGGCGACCAGGACGTGCTCACCCCCACCGACCGCGCCCGGAGCTTCTTCGACGACGTGCAGGCGCCGGTCAAGGACTTCGCCCTGATCGAGGACGCCGCCCACTTCGCGTCCTTCCGCCACCCCGAGCGCTTCCTCGACCTGATGCTGACCAAGGTGCGTCCCGTCGTCACCGGCCGCCGGTAGTGCGCCGCCACCGCCCGGCGCCGGGCGGTGGCGGGCAGTGCCGGGCGGTGTGGACGAGCGTTGCCGGCGCCGTGCGGCAGGGCGGCGGGCTCGTGACCGGCGCCGAATCCGGGCCGAAAGCGGCGAGGCCCCTCGCCGCACGCGGCGAAGGGCCTCTTGACCTACAGGTCTCTCGTGCCCCAGGCAGGATTCGAACCTGCGACACCGGCTTTAGGAGAGCCGTGCTCTATCCCCTGAGCTACTGAGGCGGGGGTCTGCCGGGCCCGGGTGTGGGGTGGCAAACGGGGTGCGGCGGACAACCTCGAAGGGTGGCCGACCGACCCCTGACAGACTAGCGGATGGCGCCTCCGGAGATCGCCCCTGTTTGGGCTGCCGGGTCGGCGCGGTGCGTGGAGCGATGGGCCGGCGGCGGGCCGCCGGGGCCGGGCGGGGAGCGGATGCACCGTCAGGTGGCGTCTCCAGTAGCCTGAGATCAACTGTTCGGATTCCTCCACTCCCAGCACCTGAGGCTCCACGTCATGACGCCAGCCGTGCCCTTCCGATCCGCCCGGCGGCTGCTGGGCGCCGTCTGGTTCTGGCCGGCGCTGGCGATGTTCTTCGTCGGCGTGTACCGGCTGAGCGGGCCCGAGCTGTGGCGGGACGAGGTCTCCAGCTGGAGCGCCGCGACCCGGGGCCTGGGCGACCTGCTGCGGATGCTCCAGCACGTGGACGCCAGCAACGGCGCGTACTACGTGGTGCTGCACGGCTGGACGGAGCTCTTCGGGGACTCCCCGGCCGCACTGCGGCTGCCATCGGTGCTGGCGATGGCGGGAGCCGCCGCGTTCACGGCGCTCACCGCGCAGCGGATGTTCGACAGCCGGGTGGCGGCAGTGGCGGCCGGGCTGCTGCTGGCCACCGTGCCGAACATCTCGCGGTACGCCCAGGAGGCCCGCTCGTACGCCCTGGTGACCTGTGCGGTCGCCGCCTCGACCTGGCTGCTGCTGCGCGCCCTCGACCGGCCGGGGATCGGGCGCTGGGCCGCCTACAGCGGCTGCCTGGCGGCGGCCGGGGTGGCGCACCTGATCTCGTTCAGTACGGTGGGCGGCCAGCTGGCGCTGGTGCTGCTGCACCTGTGGCGTACCCGGGCCGCACGGCAGCGGCGGCTGCTCTGGCAGTACCCACTGGCCGTGGTCGCCGCGCTGGTGCCCGCGGCCCCGGTGATCGTGCTCGGCGGCCGGCAGTCCGAACGACAGCTCGGCTGGATCCCGGCCCCCACGCTCTACCGGCTGCGGACCTTCGGCGACCAGCTCTTCGGCTCCCCGGCCGTGCTGTACGGCTTCCTGGCACTGGCCGTACTCGCCCTGGCGTGGCCGGGGCGCCGGCTGGCGTCGGTGCAGCTGCTGCTGCTCGCGACGGTACCGGTGGCGGTGGTCTGGCTGGCGTCGCACGGCGGGACGTCGTACTTCATAGACCGCTATCTGCTCTTCACGCTGCCCGCGTGGGCGGCGCTGGCCGGCGGTGGGGTGGCGGCGCTGCACGCGTTCAGCCGGCGCTGGGCGCCGGCCCCGCTCTGCGCGGCGCTGGCGGTGGCCGTGGTCGCCGCGTCGGCGGTGCTGTCGGCACCCGCACAGCGGGAGGTACGGACCGTCGACTCCCACGAGCCCGACGAGGACTACCGGGGCGCGGCGGCGCTGGTCGCGGCCGGCTACCGGCCGGGGGACGGGCTGGCGGCCTCCGGCGGGGAGAGCAGCTGGGCGATGGTCGGGCCGGGCGTCTCCTACTACCTGCCGGACCGGGTCCGGCCGTACCCCGTCTTCGTAGCCCGCTCAGCGGCCCACGCGGCGGACCTCTACCCGGTCGAGTGCCCGGCGGCCGCCGAGTGCCTCGGCCACGGCGACCGGATCTGGCTGGTCACCCTCGGCACCGACGAGGACCAGTTCCAGAGCCTGGCACCGGACCAGGTACGGGCGCTCCGCGGCGGCTACACGGCGTCCGAGGTACGGCGGATCCGGGGGATCACCGTCACGCTGCTGACCCGCACCGGCGCCTGACGCGAGCCGGGGCCGACCCGCGCAGGCGGCCGGCAGCCTGGCGGCGCCCGGCCCGCGGCAGGCCCTCGGCGGCGGCTCCGGTTGCGGATGCGGCGGCGGGCGGGCCGGGGCGATGATGGAGCGCCGGGACGCCCAGCGGCAGCCGAGGAGGCCGACCAGTGACCAGACGGCGGGCCGGACCCCAGCCCGGGGGAGTCTCCGGGCCGGCCCGCCTCAAGGCCCGCGCGGCGGCCGGTTCGGCGTACGCGAAGGCGCTGCCCGAGCATCTGCCGGTGGTCGGCCGGGCGATCGGGCAGCTGCTGCGGGTCAATCTGCTGGACTGCGCGACCCGGCTGGCGGCCCAGGCCTTCCTCAGCGCGCTGCCGGCCCTGCTCGTGGTGGGGGTGTTCGCACCGGCG
The DNA here is from genome assembly GCF_044457565.1 of Kitasatospora sp. NPDC050543. Taxonomy (NCBI): domain Bacteria; kingdom Bacillati; phylum Actinomycetota; class Actinomycetes; order Kitasatosporales; family Streptomycetaceae; genus Kitasatospora; species Kitasatospora sp. NPDC050543. The sequence continues at coordinate 542,777 of NZ_JBITGZ010000001.1, forward strand.
GCGGTACGCAGCGGGGTGACGACCACCCTGCGCGAGCAGCTCGGGCTCCAGGGCCCGGCACAGCAGGCGGCCCAGCAGATGCTCTCGGCCGGGCACGGCGGGGACGCGGAGTCCTTCGGGGTGCTGGGCGTCGTACTGACGCTGCTCTCCGCGACGGCGCTGAGCCGGGCGATGCAGCGGGTCTGCGAGCGGTGCTGGGAACTGCCCCGGGCGGGGACCAGGCTCGCGGCCTGGCGCTGGCTGGCCTGGCTGCTGGTGTGGCTGGCCTACCTGACCCTGCTGTCACCGGTCCGCGACGGCTTCGGCCTCGGGGACTGGCTCGGGATCCCGCTCAGCTTCGTGTCGGCGACGGCGCTGTGGTGGTGGACCCAGCACCTGCTGCTCGGAAGCCGGGTGCACTGGCTGCCGCTGCTGCCGGGGGCGTTGCTCTGCGGGGTCGCCATGGTCGGGGTGAGCATCGCGTCCCGGGTGTACCTGCCGGGGGCGATGTCGCGCAGCGTGTCGAAGTTCGGCCCGTACGGGGTGGTGTTCACCAGCCTGTCCTGGCTGATCGTGATGTTCACGACGGTGACGCTGGCGATCGCCCTGGGCCGGGTGATCGCGGAGGAGGAGGCGGTGGCTCACCGGCTGGGGCAGCCCGCCCGCCAGGGTCCGGGTCCGGGTCCGGGTCCGGGAGCAGGTGGCGCGGGCGCAAAGGCCGGCAGCACGGAAGCGGAGGCCGAGGGCACGGGCGCCGGGGGCGCGGATCGGGATCCGGGCGCCGACGCGGGACCGGCTGCGAAGGACTGAGCCCGCCCCGCCGCCGTCATCGGGCAGCGGGGCGGGCTCGGTTGCGCCGGGCTCGGCCGCGTCAGACGCCCGGACCGCCGGGTCGGCGTCCGGACCACCGGGTCAGAGCAGCCGGAGCAGGCGGGAGGCGATGGACGGCGGCGCCAGGTCGGACTTCAGGGCCACCGGGACCTCGACCTTGCCCTCGCCCTCCCCCGCCTTGATCACGCCGACCTGGGTGCCGGCCTTGGCGCGGTGGCCGACCTTGGCCGGGTCGAGCGTCACGGTGGCGGTGATGCCGGGCCAGCCGGCGACCGTGAGGTCCTTGGTGGCCACCACCGGGGCCTTGCCGCCCAGGCCGTCGTCGACGTAACCGACGACCTCGCCCTGCTTGGCCAGGGTCTGGCCGGTGAGGCCGTTCTGCGCGGCGGCGATCTGCTTGGCGCTGACGTTCTGGACGACCTTGAGGATGCCCTCGGTGCTGGTCGCCGGCTGGCCGAGGGTGACGCCGAGGATCATGCGCTGGGTGCCGCCGATGTCCTTGACCGCCGCCCACATCAGGCAGCCGCCGGCCGGGGTGCTGGAACCGGTCTTGACGCCGATGATCCCGTTCTTCGCGGAGAGCAGCGTGTTGGTGTTGAAGACCTTCTGGCCGTTGAAGTTGGTGTCGGACTCGGCCACGATCTGCCGGAAGATCTCGTTCTGCATGACCTGCTCGGCCAGCTTGAGCTGGTCCTTCGCGGTGCTCTTGCTGTCAGAGTTGTAGCCGGCCGGGTCGGCGTAGACGGTGTTGTCCATGCCGAACTTGGCGGCCGTGTCGTTCATCTTCTTGACGAAGGCCTCCTCCGAGCCGGCGTCCCAGCGGGCGAGCAGCCGGGCGACGTTGTTCGCCGACGGCAGCATCAGCATCTCCAGCGCCTCGTACTGGCTGATCTGCTGGTTCTCGGTAAGGGTGATCTTCGACTGGTCCGCGTCGCTGGACTCCTGGGCGGCCTGCTTGTCGACGGTGATCTTCGGGCCGCTCTCCCCCTTCTTCAGCGGGTGGGCCTGGAGGATCAGGTGGGCGTTCATGACCTTGGTGACGCTGGCGATCGGCGCCGGCGTCTCCTGGCCCGAGCCGCCCAGGCTGCCGACACCGACCACCTCGGCGGCCGACTGGCCCTTGGCGGGCCAGGGGATCTCCATGGCGTTCCCGGAGAAGGCGAAGGAGGTGGGGGTGCTCAGCTTCACCGAGCTGCCGGGCAGCGGCCGCAGCAGCTGGGCGACCACGACGACACCGAGGACGATGGCCAGGAAGACCGTCCAGATGGTGATCCGCTTGAGCGCGCGGCGCAGCGGCGACACCGGGCGGGCGCTGAGGGCGGCCAGCACCTCCATCGCCTCGGAGGTGCTCTCCGGGCTCGGGAGCGGCGCGGGCGGCGCGGGCGGCTGCGGTACGGGCTTGGGCAGCGGCTCGGGGTCGGGTTCCGGCAGCGGCTCGGGGGCCGGTACCGGAGCGGGCTCGGGGGCCGGTACCGGAGCGGGCTCGGGGGCCGGCTCGGGAGCGGGCTCCGGGGTCGGCCCGGGCTCCGGGTCCGGGGTGGGTTCCGGGTCCGGGGTGGGTTCCGGTTCGGGCAGCGGTGCGGGGGCGGGTGGGGGCGGCACCGTACCGGCCGAGGCGGTCGTCTGCGGCTGCCGAGGCTTCTCCAACTTCTCGGCCCCGGCGGACTTCTCGGCCCCGGCGGACTTCTCTTCCGGCGCGGCCTTCTCCGACGCGGCCTTCCCGGCAGGCTCGGCCTTCCCGGCCGACTCGGCGTCGGCCTCGGGCACGGCGGCGGACGCAGCGGCAGGCTTGACGGCAGGCTTGACGGGACCGGCCGCCGCGGAGGCGGCCGGGGTCGTCCGAATGGCGAGACGGGGGTCGGCACCGGCCGGCCGGACCGACTCCTCGTCAGCAACCTTGGCCGAGGCGCGCGCCGGCGTGCCGGACGCGGCGGAACCCTCCCCGCCGCTGCCCTCACCGGCACTGTCCCCGCTCTCGGGTGCGGCGGCGGGCTTCGGCGCGAGCATGTCGTCGGGCAGCCGCAGCGCGGTGGTCGCGTTGTCCACCGGCAGCCGCAGCATGGTCGTCTTGGTGTCCACTTCCCGGACACGGAGCTGCACGGTCGAGCCCCCCTTGGCCGCCGCGACCGCCCCCGACTCCGAAGCTGCCGCCGCGGGTGCCGTCGCGTCACCGGACTCCGGCTCAGCCTCGGCAGCCGAGACCGCAGTCGATGCCGAGGCCTCAACCGACTCGGACGCCTCAACCGACTCGACAGCCCCGACCGAGGCAGCAGCCGAAGACGTCCCGTTCACCGGCACCGCCGCGCCCTCCCCGGCCGCCGCCTCGCCCCCAGGCCGGCCAGGCCGGGCGCCCGAGGCCGCCCGCTCCCGGCCCTGCTCCTGCGCCCGCTCCCCGTCGCCCAGCACCCTGTCGGGGGACTCGCCCACGTAACCCAGCCTCCTCATACGCCCGGCGGGGCACCGGCACACCCGATTTCGGGAAGCCGACGCCCCGCCCCAAGTACCTGTACAGTCTCCGCCACCGACGGCCGATCCCGCCGCCCGACCCCGCCCGACCGGCGGTTATTGCGGCCGCACGGCCCATCCCCGGCCCGCCCGATGGTCAGACGCCGGCCCCACGGCCGCCGGTTCCCCGCGCCCGGGCAAGGTCACGATTCGGAGGCGTACTCGACAAGGCCGTGTGAGAGGCGTCACTCTGTCATTCATCCACGCGGGGAGGCTTGGATGGGCAAGAGCCGCAGAACAATTCCCGAGGAACTCTTGCTGCTCGCATTGGACCCGACCACGGGTACCACGGCGCAGCCGCAGACCCTCGACCTCGGACTCGCCGGGGCACAGCTCGTCGAGCTGTCCCTGGCCGGACGGATCGTCCCGGACGGAGACCGGATCGCCGTGGTGCTGCCACGGCCGACCGGCGACCCCACCCTGGACCACGCCCTGGAACTGCTGCGCCGACGCGGCAGTCCGGTGCGGGCCGCGCACTGGATCGGCGGGCCCCGGCTGGGGCTCCGGCAGACCTACCTGGCGCACCTGGAACGGTGCGGCATGGTGACTGCGGTGCCGGGACAGGTGTGCGGGGTTCTGCCGACGACGCGCTACCAGGCATCGGACGACTGTACGAACGCCGCCATCAAGCAGCGTCTCGACACCGCGATCCGCACCGGGGTACCACCGGACCCCAGGACGGCCGCACTCGCCGCCCTGGCCCACGCCGTGGGCCTCGGCAAGCACCTCTACCCCGGTAACGAGGGGCGGTCCTCGCGGTCACGGCTGCGCGACCTGATTCGTTACGACCCGCTCGGCGGGATGGTCGCGCACGCCGTCATGGACGTGCAGAACGGCCTTCCGGCCCAGCAGAACCGCACCGAGCGGACCGGCGGGGCTCCGGCCCCGAACGGCCGTCCGGCCCAGCGTCCGGCCGTTCGGGGCCGGGCCGTGCCCACCCAGGTCGGCGCCCGGTGACAGCCGGGTACCGCGGCGCCGGGCACCGGACGGCCGGGCGCGGTTCGACCGGGCGCGCGGCAGGCGAGTCCCGCCGCTAGCCGGGGGTGAGCAACCAGCACGTATCGAGGGGCGTTCGCCCGGCATGGAAGTCGCCGGGCGGCCGCCCCTCTGCCGTACCCAGTCGCAGCGTCACCCCTACCACTGTCCGGCGTCCGCCGTCTCGCCGAAGCGTCTTCCGATGATCTGTTCTAGCGCGCTCCTGCGATTCCCCGGCGCCGACCTGATCCAAGGTGACATGCTGCTCCAAGTCAGGGGGGTTGGTACCAATTTCCGCAGTGTTCCGAGGATTGCCGTTCCAACGATCACCAGAGGTCCGGCCGGAGGTCGATGTGTCCGCGAGCATCAATCCCACAGTGCGCCGCAGGAGGCTCGGCGCCGAGCTGAGGCGCCTGCGCGAGACCTTGGGGATGACGGCCGAAGAGGTCGCCGGACGGCTGATGGTCTCCCAGTCCAAGATCAGCCGACTGGAGAACGGCCGGCGCAGCATCAGCCAACGGGACGTCCGGGACCTCTGCGACGTCTACAACGTCGACGACGAGCGGGTGCGCGCCGGGCTGATGGAGATGGCCAAGGAGTCGCGGCAGCGCGGCTGGTGGCACGAGTTCAGCGACATCCCGTACAGCGTCTACATCGGCCTGGAGGCGGAGGCCTCCTCGATCCGCGCCTACGAGTCCTCCTTCGTCCCCGGGCTGTTGCAGACCCAGGAGTACGCCGAGGCCGTCGTGCTGGGTACCCAGCCGGACACGGACGCGACGGCGGTGCGCAGGCGGGTGGAGGTCCGGCTCAAGCGCCAGAGCCGGATCAACGGTGAGAACCAGCTCGGCAGTCTCTGGGCGGTGATAGACGAGGCGGTCCTGCGCCGCGAGGTCGGCAGCAAGGTGGTGATGCGGGGTCAGCTGCGGCAGCTGCTCGAACTGAGCGAGCGGCCCAACATCAATCTGCAGGTGATCCCCTTCTCGCACGGGGCACATCCCGGTATGACCGGGACATTCTCCCTGCTGGAGTTCCCCGAGTCAGCTGATTCGACCGTTGTCTACTTCGAAGGGGTGACAAGCGACCTCTACCTGGAGAAGGACGCGGACGTGCGCCGCTATACCGGACTGTACGACCACCTGAGAGCCGCAGCCCTCAGTGTCGCGGAGAGCCGGTCACTGATAGCCAAGATTGCAGAGGGGTACCAACCATGACCACCCAGTTCGAGAACGCTCTGGCCTGGCGCAAGAGCAGCCACAGTGGTGGCAACGGTGCATGTGTGGAGATCGCCGTCCCGAGTACCGCCACGGTCGCGGTACGCGACTCCAAGGACCCCGATGGACCGCAGCTGCGCTTCTCCGCGGAGGCCTGGGCGGCATTCGCCGTCGCCGCCGGCTCCGGGGTATTCGGCGAGGTCTGAGCGGCCGCCGCAGCAGACGCCCGAGCGGCACCCGAGCCGGCACCTGCCGGCCGGCGCCCGGAACGCCGCCCGAGCGGACGTCAGCCCCTCTTTGCCCCCGATCACCCGCACCGGTGCCCGCCGCACTCCGCGGCGGGCCCCGCCCCCCCCCCCCGGCCCCCCCCCCCCCCCCCCCGCCCCCCCCCCCCCCCCCCCCCCCGGGGCGGCGCCCCCCCCGCGCCCCCCCCCCCGCAGCGCCCCCCCCCCCCCGCC